>JASHPR010000414.1 GCA_030038015.1 Streptosporangiaceae bacterium | reverse complement strand
GCCCGGCCGCCCGATGCCCAGGGACCTGGCCAGCGCCACCCACGGTGCGCCGATCACGATCAGCCCGGGCGCCGCGACGGCGAGGGTGAGGTCCTGGAGCGCCCGCACCCAGATGTAGACCCCCGACCAGTACCGCACCGGCGACACGATCGCCAGCAGCGCGAGCAGCAGCCCGGCCTGGAACAGCGCGGCCTGGCTGAGCACCGCGCGGCGTCCGGCGCGCTCCCGTCCGCTGAGCGTCCCGGCCAGGTGCGCGCCGGCCACCGCCAGGTAGACGGCGATGACCGGCCAGGCAGCGGACCAGTGCGCCATGACCGGGCCCATCAGCTCAGTGGACCAGGTAGAACAGCACCCAGGCCACGATTACGACCACGGCCAGGTAGTTCCAGACCACGGTGAACGCGCTCAGCGCGGCCTGGAACCGCTGCACGGCAAACGCCTCGGCGAAGGTGGGCGGCTGCTCCACGAAGGCGAGCTCAGGGATCGGCCGCGCCCGCATGATCAGGATCTCCAGCGAGACCATGGTGCAGAAGGCGACCGCGATGTAGACCGGCCAGAACCCGACGAAGACGCTGGCGAAGCCGGCCGCCCCCGGGTAGAACGGCAGGTCCGTGAGCTGCCAGATCTGCAGCCCGATGGCTGCCAGGCCGAGCGCAAGCGCGACCGTGGCACCGCCAAGCCAGTCGCGCTTGTGGCCCGCCTTGATCCGCTGCAGCACGGCGGTCTGCACCAGCGCGCTGACCACGATCAGCGCCATGACCAGGGTGCCCGCCCACAGCTGCGGGTTCTTGAACCCCGCGGGGTGCCACAGGCCGTGCGAGTTCAGCGAGCGCAGGTAGAAGAACGCGAACACGAACGCGCCGAACGCGAACGACATCGCGCCTATGCCCAGCCGGGCCCCGGTCCACGAGGCGTTGAGCGCCGCCTCGTGGTAGAAGCCCTCCTCCTCCGCCTCGCGGGTCAGCCCAGCCGGGGGCTGCCCGGTTATCTCGGCCATGGCTATGCCTCCGCTCTTGTGGTCTCCGGCTCCGCGTAGGCGGCGCTGACCACCCCGACCGGCGGGTTGAGGTCGGCCACCGGCGGCGCGCCGGGCGTGCCGTACTCATAGGGCGCGGACAGCACCACGGGGACGTAGGCGAAGTCGTCGGCCGGCGGCGGCGAAGACACCTGCCATTCCAGGCCGCGGGAGCGCCAGGGGTTGCCCTCTTCCCGCACCCGGGAGATCACGGTGGACCACACGAAGTTGATCAGGAAGATCAGGATCGACCCGCCCAGGCAGAACGAGGCGATCGACACCCAGTCGTTGGCGGTCTCCAGGTTCCGCGCGTACTCGAACACCCGCCGCGGCTGGCCGGCCATGCCGATCCCGAACAGCGGCAGGAACGTGGCGTTGAAGAACACGAACATGGTCCAGAAGTGCCACCTGCCGAGCGTCTGGTTCAGCCGGATCCCCATCATCTTGGGCAGCCAGTAGTAGCAGGCGGCCATGAACGCGAAGATCAGGCCGCCCATGATCGTGTAGTGGAAGTGCGCCAGCACGAAGAAGCTGCCGTGCTCGGTGGTGTCGGCCGGCACGTCGGACAGGAACACCCCGGTGACCCCACCGATCAGGAAGTTGAAGAGCATCCCCAGCGCGAACAGCATCGGCACCGTGAACCGGATCTTCGCCTTCCACAGCGTGCCGAGCGCGACCAGGTAGACGAACCCGGTGGGGACCGAGATCAGCTCGGTGGTCAGCATGAACACCGGCCGCATGTCCGGGTTGATGCCGGACACGAACAGGTGGTGCTGCCAGACGAAGAAGCTCAGCAGCGAGACCCCGATCATCCCGGCCGCTCCCACCTTGTAGCCGAACAGCGGCTTGCGGCAGAACACCGGCAGGATCTCCATCACGACGCCGAAGGCGGGCAGGACCAGGATGTACACCTCGGGATGGCCGAAGAACCAGAACAGGTTCTCGTACAGATAGCTGCTCCCGCCAAGCTGGTCGACGAAGAACGCGGTCTGCGCGGTCCGGTCCATCAGCATCATGTACATGCCGCCGACCAGCACCGGCGCGGCCAGCACCAGCAGGAAACCGGTGGTGAGCATCGCCCAGGCGAAGATCGGTATCCGGCTCCACCGCATGCCCGGTGCCCGGTAGCAGATGATCGTGACCACGAGGTTGAACCCGAGCAGGATGATCGAGACCCCCATCAGCCCGAAGGCAAACGCGTAGGAGTCCGCGCCGAGCGTCGACTCGATGGACAGCGGCGCGTACCCGGTCCAGCCGAACGGCCACCCGCCGAGCAGCAGGCCGGACAGCAGGATCAGGAACGCCATCGGGGTCAGCCAGAACGACAGCGCCTCCATCCTGGGGAACGCCACCCGCTTGGACCCGATCATGAGCGGCACGAGGTAGTTGCCGAACGGCCCGAGGACGGCCGAGGTCATCAGCATCATCATCATCGTGCCGTGCTCGCCGACGATCTCGATGTAGGTGGACGAGCTGAACAGGTGGTAGGTCGGCGAGAGGAGTTCGGCGCGGATGGCCATGGCGAACAGCCCGGCGGTGCAGAAGTAGATGATCATGCCGACCAGGTACTGGATCCCGACCACCTTGTGATCGAGGTGGAACCGGAAGTACTTGGCCACGCCGACGTTGACGGGCTCCGTCTCCTCCTCGGCCTCGGCGCTGACCGGCCTGCCGATCACCTGGCGGAACACGTCGTTAAACACGCCGAGCCCGACCAGCCAGCCGACGACGCCAAACGCGTACCCGAGCACGATCGGCCAGTCGCTGGAATCGGACAGCGTGATGTTCGGGTACTGGGTGGCCACGCTGCTCGAGGCCAGGAAGTTGCCGAGCAGGTGCCCGAGCAGGTAGCCGACCACCGCCCCGGCGATCGCCGTGTGGATCGCGGGGCGCATCCACCACGGCCGCCGCCGCGGCCCGGCGGGCCCGCTGGCGCCAGCCCCGTGCGCCTGCTCCGGCTGTGTCTCGATGGCCATGCGGTCACCTCTTCATCGCAGTGTTGCCGCGGAGGGTGGGCCCTCCACGTGGCTGGCCCGGCGACCGCTCACGGCTGGACCGGGTCGGTTGGCGGGTAGTAGAGGCCGTTTGCCCCGGTGATCCCGGCGGCGATCATTGCCTTGTTGAGCTGCGGGATCACCGTCGGGTCGTAGGTCAGGGCGTACGGGGGCAGCATCTTGGTCACCGCGGCCAGCCTGACCTCCGTGCTCCTGGCCCACGATTCGAAGCCGGACAGGGACATGGCCTGGCCGTAGTCGAACATCGCGCCGTGCCAGAGCCCGCACAGCTCGGCGCAGCGCACGGTGATCGACCCGGTGTGGTTGATCTTGGTGTAGGCGACGTTGTCCGTGCCGGGGTTGGCGTCGGCCTTCACCCCGAGCTGATAGGCCCAGAAGCTGTGGATCACGTCGAGCGAGGTCACGTGGAACTCCACCCACTCACCGGTCGGCAGCACCAGGTCGGTGGTCTCGAACCCGCCGAACTGCGGGTAGCGGTAGGTGAACTTCCACTGCTGCGCGATGACCTGGACCTGCAGCATCGACCCGCTGGGCTTCCAGATCGGGCTGGCGCCCTCGCCCGCGCCCGCGCCATTGGCCGAGATCAGCTCGACCGTGCCGAAGACGAACAGGGCGAGCACGAGCACCGAGCTGATGGTGATCCAGGCCGCCTGAATCCGGGTGTTGCCGTGGATCGGCGGCCCGTCCTCCTCGTCGCCCTCCCGGCGGCGCCAGACGATCAGGGCGTAGCCGAAGTAGGTCAGCACGAAGATCATCACCGGGGCGGCCATCGCCGCCATCACGCCGATGTCGCCCTGCTGGTTGGCCGCTGACGAGGACATCGCTCCCGGGGGCAGGTGCGGCTCCCACACAAACCAGATGATCAGGTCGGCGGCCAGCGCGAGAACGAGCCAGATGAGGAAGATCCGCAGGCCGTGGTTGGCTTCGCCCGGCTTCCCGCCCGGCGCCTGGGCTGGCGCGTCGGCCGCCATCAGGACACCACTTCCATGTTGCCGGTCATGAACCCGATCGTCTGCATGGGACCACCAAACCCGGTAAGGAAGCCACCGCCGCAGGGGATCCGGCACTGCCAGAAGTACTGGCCGTCGGTGTGCGGCGAGTTGAAGCTGAAGGTCATCACCCGGTAGGGGACCGCCTTCGGATTCCCCGGCTGGCACGGCGCCGTGCTGCACAGCCCGGGCTTGGCCGCCTGAGCGAGGCTGGGCGATGCCATGGGCACGTTCAGGTTGATGCCCGGGATGGAGAACGTGTGCGCGACGTTGCAGCCCGAGTACGAGTTGAGCTCGTGGACCGGCGTGCCGTTGACGTACGCGACGTCACCGACCGTGCCGGTGACCTGGCCCCAGAGGTTGTTGCGCAGCGGCGTGCAGCCGTCGAACCCGTAGATGGTCATGTCGATCCGGCTGCCCGCGGGCACCTCGAAGAGGGTCGTGTGCACCCACGCCTTGGTCTGCGGGTTCTGGATGAAGTAGGAGACCCAGTCCGGAGTGGTTGTGACCGTGTTCTCCGGGTCCTCCTCCATCACCACGTGCACCACCGCGCCGGTGTCCGGCGTGACGCCGGAGGCGTAGTTCTCCACCGGCGGGCCGCTGACGAAGTAGTGAAGCACGACGAAGGCCCCGATCGCGACGACCGCGAGGAACGCCACGACGAGGAGTGAAATCCTGGCCGGCAGGGACACCAGCCACCACCTCGCTTCTGTACGCGAGCAGCGCCGGCCCGGGCACGCCCGATAGAGCGTCCGGTCACCGGAAGCTTTCCGTCGTTCCTGATCTTGCGGCCACCGCCGTGAGCGCGGCAAGGAGGAACGCCCTGAATGACGAAATTGTCATGATCGGGTTTGCCCGTTGTTGTCCCTGCCCTTTCCCATGCAGCCGGGCGGCCTCATCACGATATGTATTCATCTACACTCACAGAGTCATCAGGCACTCCACGCGCGCAAGCCCCTCCCGTCACGGCTGCCTCGGCGATGCAATGGTTTGCGACGCTCGCATAGCGCTTGACCTGGACCGCTCATATGGAGTAGATCCTGTGCTAAGCACCCAGACGTGCCGAGGGGCGGGTCGGTCGCCACACCCCGCTGATGTGGCCAGTGCGATAGTCAGGTGCGCAATGATCACGGATCGTTTGGCCCCATATCCGGCGTCGCCGCGCATACTGCTCGTCGATGACGAGCCCAAGATCCGGGGCTTCATCGCCCGCGCGCTGTCGGCAGCCGGGTATGCGATCGATTGCGCGTCCGGGGGCGCCGAGGCGCTGCGGCGCGCCCGCGCCGGCGAGTACGGCCTGGTCATCCTCGACCTGGTCATGCCGGACCTGGACGGCAGGTCGGTGCTGGCCGAGCTGATGCGCGCCCACCCCGGCCAGCCCGTCCTCGTGCTCTCCTGCCTGGACGACGTGACGACCAAGGTCACCTGCCTGGACCTGGGCGCGCACGACTACCTGACCAAGCCGTTCTCGCTGGAGGAGCTGCTGGCCCGGGTGCGGGTCCAGCTGCGCGGCGAGCCGCACCCGCCCGGCGAGGTGCTCAGGGCCGGTGGTCTCGTCCTCGACGTCGGCCGGCTCGAGGCCGACAACGGAGCAGGCTCCGTCGCGCTGACCCGGCTGGAATTCTTGCTGCTCAGGGAGCTGATGGAGCACGCAGGCCAGTCGGTGCGCAAGGAGCAGCTGCTCGCGTCCATCTGGGGCTACGACTTCGACCCCGGCTCCAACGTCGTCGACGTCTGTGTCCGGCGGCTCCGGTCGAAGCTCGGTTTCGGCCTGATCAAGACGGTGCGCGGTGCCGGATACCAGCTCGCCCCCTAGCGAGGCGGCGGCCAGGCCGGCCCGGGAGCCGGCCGGCCTCCGCGTGCCGGGGCGCCCCGGCCAGGCC
>JASHPR010000032.1 GCA_030038015.1 Streptosporangiaceae bacterium | reverse complement strand
CCGAGCGGTATGCGGCCGCTGATCCGGCCCGGCTGCTGCCGATCGGGTCGCGGGTGCTCCTCGTGCACGGCACGGCCGATGACCTGGTGCCGCCCGAGATGAGCGTCGGCTACGCGACGCGAGCGCGAGCGGCTGGCGATACCGAAGTGGATTGCGTGCTGTTGCCCGGCACCGGGCATTTCGACGTGATCGATCCCCTCTCGGAGGCCTGGCCTGCTGTGCTGGCTGCGTTCCGCTCGGCTCACCCGCCGGTTCAGCGAGGCGCGCCCTGATCGTGTATGCTCGCCTAGCGCGGTTAGCGGCTCGGTACGGGCCAGTGGCTGGTGCCGGATGCTCGGGTCGTTATCCCGGTGTGCCCCCTTAGCTCAGTCGGCAGAGCGTCTCCATGGTAAGGAGAAGGTCTACGGTTCGATTCCGTAAGGGGGCTCCGCAGGTCAGAGGCCCTTTTCCCGGTGCGGGAGGAGGGCCTTCACGCTTTCTGAGGGGCACTTTGAGGGGCAGTCTTGCCGTCTCGGCCCAGCTCGTAGGCGATCAGGATTTCGTTGAGGAGCGGTACGGCCGACCTTGATGCCAGGTCGTGTCGCTGCGCCACCGCCGCCCGCCATAGCTGCTCAAGCACGTCGCACAGCCGCTGGCGCATCTCGTCGGTGGGGTGAACGTAGACGGAGTCCATGCCCGGCATGGCGTGCCCGCGCCGGTCCATCTGGAGCACCTTGTGCACGTCTGAGGCATCTAGCCAGGTGGAATGCGTGTGCCGGTCGTCGTGGGGCTTGAACTTGCCGACCAGGTCCGGCCAGGTAGCGGCGGCCAGATCGGCCGCCTTGTGCTTGCGGTTGCCCTTGCGGATCGGGAGCCCTGGCCACGGCTGGGCGGTGACGTACACGGGTCTCCTGACGCCCTTACGAGCCGGATGGAGCCCTTCGGCGGCCGGGTGAGGAAATCATCGGCGTAGTTAGACCGGCGGGGGTGGCCGCCCTTCGGGCCGAGGAACAGATAGTTCGGCAGTGTCCGGTCGTCGCCCTTGCACGCGGGACGCCCGTCAGTCACCGGGCACCGGCACGTGGGCAGCCGGTTGTCTACCGCCCACCGCATGAGGTCGGCGAGGAACGGCGGCAAGTCGAGCACCCGGTAGGAACCGTCTTTCAGCGGCGCCTTGCGGACCACGCCACCGAGTTCTCTCAGCTGCCAGTCGACGGCGTAGGTCGAGATGCCAGAGTCGGCCAGATGAAGCGGCGAGTCCTCGCTGTCCCAGCCTTCGACGGCAAGCAGTTCGCCCCATCGCACTCCCGTCCAGGCAGCGAAGATGTTCATGACGAAGTCGATGTCCCGCCCTGACAGCAGGGCGCATCGCTCTGCCAGGCACAAGGCCTTGACGGGTGTGATCACATTCGCTTTCGCCGTGGCCTGCCCAGCGTGACGGGCTGGCGCCCGGCCCTTGGCGCGAACCCGTCCCCTACGGCCCTTCCGCCGCTCGGCCGGGTTTCGTTCGATCTTTCCCGCGTGAACGGCGTCACCCAGGATGGTGATCAGCAGCGACCGGGCCCCAGCGGCCACGGATCGTGCGTACGGGCGTCCTCGCGCGCTGATCCTGGTCGGTATCGCCTTCTCCCACGCCTCGATTTCCTCGAACGTGAGCGAGCCCAGTTCTCGGCCTTGGAACTCCGGAAGGATGTGGCATTCCACGAAGTAGCGATACTTGGCCACCGTGGTCGGTTCGATGTCGCCGAGGAGCCCGACCCAGATGTCGATCCATTCCTCCAGCAGCGTCCGCGGTCCGGACCGGTCGTGCCAGTATCCCTGCAGCTGCTCGGTGATCTGGGTCGAGGCGTCTGCGCGGGCTTCTTCGGGATCGTCGTAGAACGGGGTGCGGTACCGGCGGCCCTCGAACCGCCACACATAACGCGTGCTGCCATTGCGGCCGGACTCCGGCCACGGTTTGGGCCTTCTCCTAGGCACCCTGGGCTCTCCGCGCCCGCCACGGGCTGCGGCTGGCATCGCGGGCCTCTGCGGGCGAGCGACGGCGGCGCAGTTGCGGCAGCGGTGCTGGAGCTGGCCCGTCAGCCCGTACTCGAGGCTCGGGCGAGCGCCGCTGCCCCTCCGCGATCTCTCGGAGGTCGTCCACTGTGAAGATGATCCTGCGGCCGTTCTGATGGAAGGGAACCTGCCTGCGGTAGGCACGAGTCTTCAGCGCGCACTCCGTGAAGTCTTCGAGCCCTAGGTTACGGAGGATCTCCGCCGCCTGAGCCGGGGAGAACACGTGGGCAAGTCCGAGCGAACCGACATCAGGAACAGCCATAAGGACATCATAGTAGTGATGCAGATCACCTTTAGGGTGTGCAAGCACGGCGGCTACCGCTCCTTCGAGCAGCGAGGATTCTGGGGATCCTCAGGTCAGGGGCGTACGTGCCCACCCGTGGACAGTGTTGGGTCTAGGGGCACTGCAACTCAAACTGCAACTGCGACTCAGTACGCGCTGAGTGCCCTCCTGATCACTAGCTGCGATATCGACGCTTCTGTCAGCCAGAGTCGTCGCTGATGCAGGTGCCTGGCAAGCTTGGAGCTATGCGGCTGAGGCAGCCAGAGACATCAGCGGCGGTCCAGACAGGTTCCGCCGCCTCGGGATGCGCGTCTGGCTCACGCCGTTCTCTGATCAAGAGCCTTGAAAGGCGAGGACGGCTGGTCCGGCCGCCATGCCACAAGCTGGCCCGAATCGGCATCGTCGCTTCCTGTCGCTGCCTGCAGATGCCTGGTAACGAAGGGACGCCAAGCGGGCCGCGTAGCCTCGGCCCAGCTGCGGTTGCAACGACAGCACCGAATAGAGTCAGCATCGTACTCACGATCGCGTCTGTGTCAGTTAAAAGACAGCGATGCAGATCACTTGAGTTTTCCCAGACCACAGCTTCGCGCGTGTCGCCGCGGATACCCCTCTATCCGCTGCTGTCCGGCTGGGTTGCTGTGCTTTCTTGCTGTGCGCTCCGGGTCTCCGGAGGGCCAGGTGATCGAGGCTCCTCCTGGCGACTCGCCGTCGGCCGCCGCGCGTCGCATGGACTTGAACCCCGAACCCGCGGATTAAGAGTGCGCTGTTCTGTTCGATTTTACTCCTCTAACTCATATCATTCTGCGCCGAGCCGTGCCGCGACCTGCCGGACTGTACGGCAGGCCACGAGAGCGGGTGCCGTGTGATGCCGGCCGCTACCGGGCCGTACCGCGACATCCGAGCAAACATGGAGCAAACATGGCGACGGTCGTTCGCTCAGGCGGCAGATACGTTCCGTAATATCCCTGCTAGCGCGGCTGCGAGCCGGGCGCGTTTCCGGCGCCTGGGACTGTGCTGAAGATCGACACGGATCGCAGGAGCCTGATGCTCGGACGTCTGGCGAGAAGGCGTTGCCAGTGGCTCGCGGTGACATGCCGTGATTGACCTCCGGTAGACCTGCGATGTACCTCGCATGGACCTGCGGGCGGCCCAGTCAGTGACTGCCCGTCGGCGCCGGACTGGCATCATGGGCGGTATCGAGTGCTGAGCAAGCTGGGCTTTGCCATTTGGTCATGATGTGATGGCAGGGACCGGTAGCTACCGGCATCACGCGGTCGGCCAGGACGCGGAACACCCTGAGCCGGTCGGCCAGCACCGAGCCGGCGATAATCGCGGCCAGGGTCACGAACGGCCCCTCCGCCGCCATGACGCGGTGAACCGGGTCACCCACTCGGTGCTGCGTCAGCCCAGCCGGCCGCTGGTGCGAGGTTCGGGAACAACTCGATCTCCGTCGCGCCGGACGGGACACCGGAGGCCGTTTCGGACCAGCCGTCAATCACGCTGACATCGATCCGCTCGTCATCAGCAGCGAGCAGCGCCTCCAGCCCGGAACGGTCGCGCGCCGCCAGATTCTCGGCGACGCGATGAGCTTCCCCCTCCAGCAGCAGTTCCGGCCCGGCGCCGAGCGGCACGTCCGAGCGCCGGTCCGCCCACACAGCCAGGTCCACATCACTCACCAGCTCCCGGCGTGGGTCGGTCAGGCTGCCGAACAGCGCCACGCGCGTGATCACATGAGTCGAGGCCGGGTCACGGTTCACCCCCATGACACGGGCCAGCACGTCGCGGACTAGGCCTTCCGCCACGGCCCGGGGGACTGGTGGACCGATCCGGGCCTTGGCCAGGCTCTTGCCCTTCGGATACGACAGATGCCATAGCAGCAGCGGCTCGTCGCCCGACTCCTCACCGGGCAGTCACTCGCTGCCATACCGCTCCGGCAACCGCCCGCGATGCGGCTCGGCCAGGTAGCCACCCGCCTGTAGCGCCTCCAGCAAACACCGGCACGCAGTCGCGTCCATGCCAAGGCGGCTAGCCAGCGCGCCCGCGCTGCACCACTGCGCCTCCTCCACCGCGCGGACCGCCGCGCGCGCCGTGGCCGCGGCGACACCACACACGACATCGCCTTCCGACAGCCTCATGCCCCCGCCCGAACAGCCCAGCCGACGTGACTGTCACCATCCTCCCCGCTGAGACGCCACCGCTCGCACACGACGCGCGCACCAGGACGACTGCCAAGATTGTTCGGAACGTGTTAGTTGCGCTACGACGAGTCACCACTGGTGGGATACTGCCGGGCATGTCCATCTACAGCGAACTCGCCGCTCTGCTGGACGATGTTGCGGGCCGTGTCGACAGCTGGACCCGGCAGCAGGCGTGGGAGCCGGAGCCCGGATCACCGGGGGCGGCGGAACTGGCCAACACCGAGGTACGAGCCGACGGCTCGCCGTGGGGAGAACGCCCCACACGGACCGTGTTCCAGCTCGGGCAGATGCAGATGAAGATGGTGGTCGAATACGCCCGGTCCACCGCGTTGCTGGTGGCCGCTGAGCGCCCGCCGCCAGCCATCGAGGTCGAGACACGCGCCGCGCTGGAAGCGGCGTCGGTGACCTGGTGGCTGTTCGCACCCGGGCTGACCGCGCGGCAGCGTGTGTGCCGTCTGCAGCTGTTGCGCCGCAACAGCGCGCGCGAACTGGGCAAGAGCATCGATGAAATCGGAGAAAATCCCGCTGCCGCAGGGGGTGAGACCATTCCCGCGATCGAGGCATATGGCCAGAGCCTCAGCCTCGCACCGTTCGGGCAGGGCGGCGACGAACTAGAGGGCCAAATCCGGCCGCGCTACACCGCTCGCGTGAAGGATCTCACGACCGAACTCGAGTACCTCGGCGGCTACAGCATCTACTCCGGTGTAGCCCACGCCGAACTGGCAGGGGTGTGGCGCCTGTTCGGGGAAACCGCGACGACCGTGCGGGACCGGCAGCCGATCCACTCGCCAGTCCCGAACCCCGAGGCTTCACATGCCGCCACGGACGGCATCCTGAAGGCCCTGATGGGGCCCGCGGAGAGGACCGCCCTCCTCTTCGGGTGGCCGTCACCGGGGCGCGCGGACGAGTACAGCGCGACCGTCGACCGCATGAACGCCGAGATGACCCGCCTGAAGCCGTAGCCACCGCTGAACGCCCGGGAACCCAACAGCCGCGGGATTAGCGGCGCACGGCTCGCGATCACACGCGCCTCGCGCCGTGGGCGGGAAGATGATGTCATGACGCGGGAACCAGGACCGGCGGC
>JASHPR010000413.1 GCA_030038015.1 Streptosporangiaceae bacterium | reverse complement strand
GGACGAGGTACTTCGGCATGCGTTCCCCCCTTGGTCGCAGATGACGTGAGTCTGCCACCTCCTTGGGGGAAGTGGCAACAGGCGCGCAAAGTCTGTACGCCTGGCCGGGGTCGTCCGAGCCAGACCAGGCTGCCTGGAATTCCCAGGCCAGGGCACTCTCATGACCGCAGGGTGTGGATGGACCGCTTGCTTGCTCGCCTGGCGGGTGCACTGTCAGGGAATGATGCACTTCAGCGAGGCAAGCCCTCTGTCCTCCAGCAGCGATGCGCCAGCCGGTTATGTACGGTTGGCGGCCGCTGCCTATCTGGGCCGGTTCAAGGGCTCCTCCCGCGGGCACACCGAATCCGACCTGCGTTGTTATCTCACCTGGTGCGCTGAGCGCGGCCTGGATCCGCTGGCCGCGCGCCGCGCGGATCTGGAGCTGTATGTCCGTTGGAGGCAGGAGCTCGCCCGTGACCGCCGGGGCAGCGAGGACTACCGCGAGGGATACGCTGAGGCCCGCCGGGCATTCCTGATCGGCCGGGCCGTCCGTGAACGCCGCCTGGCGCTGGGTCTTTCCCAGACCGAACTGGCGACCCGCGTTGGCATGACCCAGCCCGCGCTGTCCCGCCTGGAAGCAGGCGGCGTCGTGCCCACGATCCCCCTACTGGAACGGATCAGCATCGCCCTCGACGCTGACCTCATCGTCCAAATAGCCCCTCACGCTGCCTGAGCCCATTCTCGACTTATCTGGCACGGGACAGGCAGTCGCAACTGCCGATGAGCGAGTGTTAAATGATGCTCTGAATGAGGCGGTGTTGTGGCGGGAGGGAAACCTTACGTCTAGTCGCTGTGATCGTCACTGGCCTTTTGGATGGCGCTCGCTGCATCGGGCCATGAGCGTCTGCGCGGCCTGCCGGAATCGGCGCAGCAGGCATTTCTCATCTCTGATTGCCGTCGACGAACGAGGCGACGGCCTTACCGATGCGCGGCTAGCGGGCGTCGGCGCTCTTCACAGATGACCAGCGGGATATCGCGCTCGGTGCAGCGCTGTTAGCTGCCGTAGGCCGGATGGGCCTCCACCACGTGAGGCCACAGCTCCGCCTTCTCCCCGGAGACGCCAGGCGGGCCCGCATCGGCTGGTGCTGCCACGAGCGCAGTGAGTAATGCAGGAAAGGAAAGCCCAGATTCGTTCGGGATATAAAGCATTCATTCTCTGAACGGTCCAGCGTTTCACCGGCCGGAACGGGGTGACTGAATCCGGAGCAAGGCGACTACGGCGAAGGATAGACAGCCATACACCGCGGAGCTACCTTCAAGGGTATGAGCATGACGCAGAGCCCGCTGCCGGGAGGGGAGGCCGTGCTTATCGGCCTAGTCGTGCTCGCCGTCGTGGCATTCGAGGGCACCTGGGCGGTCGTGTGCCATATCGACACCATGGCGCACGAAGGAGCGCACGCGATAATCTCATCGCTATCGGGCCGTGGCGTCCAGTCGATAAAGATAAAGCCGAACGGTGAAGGGGAGACCAAACCCGATCGTGGCGGCGGCGCCCCCTCGACCGTCGCCATTGGCGTTGTCGGCTATGTGGGCCCCAGCGCATTCGGGCTCGGCGCGGCAAAGCTCATCCAGTCCGGGCACATCCTTTCAACGTTCTGGGTGGCCCTGCTCCTGCTCGCAATTCTGCTGCTCGCGGCGCGCTGGTCATTCGCTTTCGTCACGGTACCCCTGGCGGGCGCCCTGGCTTTCCTCATTGCCAAGTTCGCGCCCACGCATACCCAGGTCATCGCCGCCTACGCCACCGCCTGGTTGCTACTTCTGTCCGGGGTACGCACGATCATCCAGCACGGTCTCGACGCAAAAGACGCGGGAATTCTCCGCAGCGCGACCGGCATCCCGAAACTGCTCTGGTCCCTGCTCTGGCTGGCGGGCTCGGTCGCGGCGGTCGCCGTGGGCGGCACGATGCTCGTCATGGGTGCCTGACTAGGACTCGATAACCGAAAAGAGGGGTTGGCTCATGAGAACTGGTCTCGGCCTGCTGACCATGGCAGTCCTGCTGGCTCTTACCGCGTGCGGCGGCAGCACCGTTTCCGTCCCGGCCGGCATCCCGGCCAACTTCAATAGCATCCTGAGCGGACTGAAATCGGCCGTGACCGAGACAAAAAATGACCTTGGCGGTGAGCGGAACGACGCAAGGATAGGCCCGACAAATCCGGCTGGCACCTGCGTTAACCTTGTCGCTAACGTTGATTATGATGTAACGACAATTATCGACCATGACAGACAGGATGTAATCGATGAAGTCAACAACCTGCAGGCCGCCATAGCGGCGGTGCGGCAGGACATCACCAATTTGCAGAATGACGTACAGGCCATTGTCAACCAAGGGGTACCGCCCCCCACCGACGAATCTTCGGCCATCTCATCGGCGAACCACCAGATTCGGCTGGCGCTCAGTACCGCCAACAGCGATATCGATCGCGTGAATACCTACATCGACCAGGCCTACAGCATCGCTAATGCGATGGCTTCAGGCACATGCTCAGGACATGGACCAGGAGCCGAGCCCGGCAAGATCGGCCATCTCAGCTAAAAAAAGTGAGGCGGCGAAGCCGGCCAGGACCTCACCTCATGCGCCATGCCCGCGACGGTCAGCGCCACGCGGATCCGGTCTCCGCCCTTCGGCCCTGTACCGTCGCGGACAGCGGCGCTATCTTCCACCTGGGCCGGGGCTGACGCACTCATCTGACGCCGACAGGCGCAGGGCCATATCACGCTGGCAGCGACGTCCGTGACGCGGAAAACGCTCCGCGCAATTGCGCCAGACGTTTCCGCGGAGACGCGCGCATCTGCCGCGGACAGGGTGCGAGCCGACCCGCCGCGACGTCGGCGTTTCCGCGGAGACGTTCTGCGCAATTGCGTGTGGCGTAGCGGCCATGCCGGGTTGACGCTCGTAGCCTCATGGTGAGGAGGATGCGGCCGCCGTTGGCTGTCGAGGAGAATCGGGCGCATGCGCCGTCGACTCGGAGGTAGGCTCTCCTGCCGTTCCCGTGATCGCTGGTTTATGTCATCGTCCGGGCAGATCCGGGCATAGGCCGCCGCAGGTGAGTTCGGCCATGGCGATGAATGCGCCAGCGCTGTGGAAGCC
>JASHPR010000412.1 GCA_030038015.1 Streptosporangiaceae bacterium | reverse complement strand
TGAGGCCGAGGCCACGGTGCAGTCCCTGGAGGAGCGGCTCGCCGACGCCCGCAGTGCCCTGGCCGGGGCGAGGGCCAAAGCCCGCAGCGCCAGGTCCAGGCAGCGCTCCGCGCGCCAGGCGCTGGACCGGCTGCGCGGCTGACCCGCCGTGCCGCCGTGCCGTGGACGCGGGTGTGCTGCACACCCGGTGCCGCCGGCTCACATCCACGGGCGTCCCGGCACGGTTCAGGGCTTGGCCTGCGGCCCGGGCTGCTGCGCGGGCCTTTCCGGCGCGGCATCCCCGCTGGCCGCCGAGGTGAGCGCGGCCGCCACGCTCTGCAGCAGGGACCTGACCGTGGCCACGGCCACGTGGCGCATGACCGCCCGGTCCAGCCCGGCGCCGACCGCGCCGAACGGCGCCCGGTACACGCCGGACAGGGCCAGCCTGCAGCCATCCTCGCCCGCTGGCGTCAGCGTTATGTCCGCGTCCAGCACCGGGAACAGCGCGCTGCCGGCCCCGGTGGCTTCCCACCGCAGCGTCAGGACCGCGGAGCTCCCCCGCGTCACAAGCTCCCGGACATGCACCCGGACCAGCTTCGACACCCCCGGCACGTCACCGAGCGGGCCGACCCGCATGAGGGTGCCCATGCCCTCGCCGTAGGCTCCCCGCGACGCGCCGTCCATCCAGGCGCCGTCAGCCAGGCTCGCCAGCCGCGCCTGGGCAGCATTGAAACCAAGGTCGATGACGACCTCGTGGCCGACGAACATTCCTGTAGCAAACCCGCGTACCGGCTGTCATGCCAGGGCCATAAGTCCCGTGTCATATCCCAGGGGGAGCAGTGACAGAAGACCTCCGCCGGGCCGCGCGCCTGGCCGCCGATCTCGCCGTGGACCACCTCGCCGGGATCCCCGGCCGGCCGGTCTGGCAGCCCATGGGTGAAGCGGCCGCCTGGCTCCGCGACCAGCCGCTGCCCGAGCACGGCCGGCCCATCGACGCGCTGCTCGCCGACCTGGCCTCCCGTGTGCTGCCGTACCCGATGGGCAACGGCCACCCCAGGTTCTTCGGCTGGGTGAACTCGCCGCCGCAGCCCGCCGGGGTGCTGGTCGAGCCGGTCGCCGCAGCGATGAACCCCAGCTGCGCGGGCGGCGACCACGCCGCCGTGGCCGCCGAGCGGTGCGTGGTGCGCTGGCTGGCCGAGCTGACCGGCTACCCGTCCCGCCCCGGCGGCGGCCTGCTGACCAGCGGGGCGTCGCTGGCGACCATCACCGCCCTGGCGGCGGCGCGGCACCGGGCCGCGGCGGCCGACGGGTGGGACGTCCGTGCCGAGGGGCTGGCGGGCCGGCCGCCGTTCGCGGTGTACGTCTCCGCTGAGGCGCACTCGTGCCTGCGCAAGGCGGCGGAACTGCTCGGCATCGGCGGCCGCGGGGTGCGGGTCGTCCCCGTCGACGGCCAGTTCCGGATGGACCCGGCCGCGCTGCGCGGCGCGCTGGCCCGTGACCGCGCCGACGGCCTGCGGCCGTTCTGCATCGCGGCGACCGCGGGCACGGTGAACACCGGCGCGATCGACCCGCTGGCCGAGCTCGCGAAAGTCGCTGCGGAGGAGGAACTGTGGCTGCACGTGGACGGCGCCTACGGCGCGCTGGGCGCGGCAGACCCCGCGTTTGCGCCCAGGTTCGCGGGCATGTCCAGCGCGGACTCGCTGGCGCTGGATCCGCACAAGTGGCTCGGCGTGCCGGTCGACTGCGGCTGCCTGCTGGTGCGCGAGCCGGCGGCGCTGCGGGACGCGTTCAGCCTGGTGCCGCCGTACCTGCGGGACGGCGGAACGGACGGCCCCGGCTGGTTCTCCGAGTACGGGCCGGAGCAGACCAGGCCGTTCCGCGCGCTGCGCGCCTGGGCCACCATCGCCCACCTCGGCCGGAGCGGCATCGAGGCCCTGGTCAGCCGCTCGGTGGCGCTGGCCGGCCTGCTGGCCGGCATGGTCGACGCCGCCGCGGACACCGAGCTCCTGGCCCCGGTGGTCACGTCGGTCGTCGCCTTCCGCTACCGCCCGCCCGGCCTGGACGAGGCCCAGGTCGACGCCGTCAACCGGGCGATCCCGGGGGCGGTGCAGCGGCGCGGCCGGGCGTTCCTGACCGGCACCACCCTGGGCGGCAGGCCAGCGCTGCGGGCCTGCCTGATCCACCCGGACACCACGCCCGGTGACCTCACGATCTTGCTGAGCGAGGTGCGTGCCGCCGGAACAGAGCGCCCCGTAGCATGACAGCCGTGAGTGACTTCGAACTGGCCCACGCGTACGAAACCGTCAACTACTACCGTCGCGGCGGCGCAGCGAAAATCGAGCTCAACCGCCCAGAGCGGCTGAACGCCTGGAACGACCAGCTCAGCATTGACCTGCTGGCCGGGCTGAACGCGGCGGCCGGCGACCCGGCCGTGCGCGCGGTGCTGGTCACCGGCGCGGGGCGCGCGTTCTCCAGCGGCGCGGACCTGGGCGACCGCCTGGCCGGGCAGTCCGGCCCGCCGGATGTCTACAGCAGGCTGACCGAGCGGTACCACCCGGTCATCGTCACGATCCGGCAGATGCCCAAGCCCGTGGTCAGCGCCGTCACCGGCGCCGCGGCCGGCATCGGGCTGTCCCTGGCGCTGGCCTGCGACCTGGTGGTCGCTGCCGAGTCCGCGTACTTCCTGCTCGCGTTCGTGAACATCGGCCTGGTGCCGGACGGCGGCTCGTCGGTGCTGGTGCCGTCGCGGGTGGGCTTCGCCAGGGCCGCCGAGCTGGCCATGCTCGGCGAGCGGCTGCCCGCCCGGCAGGCGCTGGAGTGGGGGCTGATCAACAGGGTGTGGCCGGACGATGAGTTCACCACCCGTTCCGCCGATGTCCTTGAACGCCTGGCGAACGGCCCGACCAGGTCGTACGCGGGGATCAAGCGCGAGCTGAACAGGTGGCTCTACGACCGGATGGACGCCCAGCTTGAGTTCGAGGCCGGGATCCAGCAGGAGATGGCGGGCTCGGCCGACTTCGCCGAGGGGGTCCTGGCCTTCAGCGAGAAGCGGCCGCCGACGTTCACCGGCCGCTGACCCTGGAGCGCACCAGCGCGTCGACGCCGTCGAGGACGCGCTCCAGCCCGAACGTGAACTCGTCGTCCGGGTGGTCGGCGGCATCGAACACGCCCGCGGCGATGAACGTGGCGAGCGCGGGGAACCGGCCGGGATCGGCCAGCGTGGCCAGCATGCGCGGGTAGGCCGACATCCACTCGTCCGGGGTGGCGCCCGACGCCGCGATGGCCGCCCGGATGTCGGCCTCGGTTGTCGCCAGGGTCCGCACATACCCGCTGACCAGCATGATCACGGACGCCTTCTCGGCCTCTTCGAGGCCGCTGCCGTGCAGGGCGGCCAGGGCCTGCTCGAACCAGGCGACCTCGTTGGGCATGATCGGCAGCCCGCTGAGCGGGACGCGCACCGCCCACGGGTGCCGCTGAAAGGCCGAGCGCATCGCCCACGCCCAGCGGGACATGGCGCCGCGCCACCCCTCGCCCGGCGGGCCCGCGGCCGGGGGCGGGCCCCACGCCGCGTCGACCATCAGCTTGACCAGCTCGTCCTTGGCGCTGACGTACCGGTACAGCGACATCGTTGACGCGCCCAGGTCGGCGGCGACCCGGCTCATGGACACCGCCTCCAGGCCGTCGCGCGAAGCGATCTTGACGGCGGCGGCGACGATCCGTTCAAGACTCAGCCCGGGCTTGGGGCCCTTGCCGGGGTGCTCCCGCACGCCCCAGGCGGCCGCCACGCTGGCGGGCATCCCGTCGTTCATAGCTCATTCTCCCAGGCCCCGCCGGTTGACAGCGGGGCACGTATTGTATATAGCCTACGCAGTAGTGCGTATGACATACGCAGAAAGGGTGGTGGCGCGGGCATGACCGGTGAGCTGGCGGTCGAGGCGGCCGGCCTGGAGAAGTCCTACCGGCACCTCCGGGTGCTGTGCGGGGTGGATCTGGCCGTGCCGAGGGGCGTGGTGTTCGCCCTGCTCGGGCCGAACGGCGCGGGGAAGACCACCACCGTGCGCATCCTCGCGACGCTCACCAGGGCGGACGCCGGCCGGGCGCGGGTGGCCGGCCACGATGTCGGGCGTGACCGGGGGCTGGTGCGCCGGAGCATCAGCCTGGCCGGGCAGTACGCGGCCGTGGACGCGCTGCAGACCGGCGCGGAGAACCTGCGGATGATCGGCCGCCTTTCCGGCCTGTCCGCCGCCGCCTCGCGCCGCCGCGCCGGCGAGCTGCTCGCCCAGTTCGGTCTCGCCGACGCCGCGGCGCGGCGGGCAGGCACCTACTCCGGCGGGATGCGCAGGCGGCTCGACCTGGCGGCCAGCCTGGTCGCCGCGCCCTCGGTGGTCTTCCTGGACGAGCCGACGACCGGCCTGGACCTGCCCAGCCGCCAGGTGCTGTGGCAGGTGATCGATGGCCTGGCCGGCCGCGGGGTGACGGTCTTCCTCACCACTCAGTACCTCGAGGAGGCGGACCGGCTGGCCGGCCGCGTCGCCGTGATCGACCGCGGGCGGGTCGTCGCCGACGGCACCCCCGCCGGCCTCAAGCGGCTCGTCGGCGGGCACCGGCTGGACCTGGCGCTGGCCGACGCCGCCGCGTTCGGTGCGGTGGCCAGGCTGGCCGGACGCCGGGCGGTCACGGCCGACCCGGGCAGCCTGACCATCGGCGTTGCCACCGACGGGACCGCGCCGCAGGTCCGGGCGCTGCTCGACGAACTCGACCCGCGGCGCTCCGCGGTGCGGAGCTTCTCGGTGCACACCGCAACGCTGGACGACGTGTTCCTGGCCCTGACCGGGCCTGGCGCCGCCCGGCCCGGCAAGGAGACCGCCGATGTCTGACGCACTGGCCATGACCGCCCGCTGTTTCCGGCTGACCACCCGGCAGCCCGACTCGCTGCTGACCTCGCTGCTGCTGCCGGTGCTGCTGATGCTGCTGTTCGTGGTGCTCTTCGGCGGCGCCATCCACACCGGCACCAGGTACGTCACCTATGTCGTCCCCGGGGTGCTGCTGCTGTGCGCCGGCTACGGGGCGGCGATCACCGCGGTGAGCGTCAGCCAGGACATGGCCGGCGGCATCATCGACCGGTTCCGTTCCCTCGACGTCAGGGGCGCGGCGTTCCTCGCCGGGCACGTCGCTGCGAGCCTCGCCCGCAACCTGGCCTCGACCGTCCTGGTGTTCGGGGTGGCCTGCGCGATCGGGTTCCGGCCGCACGCCGGGCCGGCCGGGTCGCTCGCCGCCGCCGGCGTGCTGCTGATGTACATCCTGGCCGTGTCGTGGCTGGCGGCGGCTTTTGGCCTGGCCGTCAAGACGCCCGAGGCCGCGAACGGGTTCATGTTCGGTGTGGCGTTCCTGCCGTATGCCAGCAGCGCGTTCGTCCCCATCGCCACCATGCCGGGGTGGATCCGCGGATTCGCGCGCGACCAGCCGGTCACCCCGGCCACCGAGACCATCCGCGGCCTGCTGCTCGGGGCGCCGGTCGGCAGCCGGCCCTGGGCCGCGCTCGCCTGGTGCGTGGCCATCCTGGCCGCCGGGGTCGTCATGTCCGGCGTGCTGTTCCGGCGCCGCACCGGCTGACCGGACCTAGCTGGCCGCCTGGAGGTTCTCCCGGATGGCCTGGGTCATCGGGTGACCGGGAGGCAGCAGCCGCTCGCAGTCGGCCAGGGTGCGCTCGAAGAGCGCGATCGCCTCGGCGTTGCGCCCCACCGCGCAGTACGCGGACGCGAGGTTGGCGCGCGCGGTCAGCGTGGTGGTGTGGTCCTGGCCCAGGACCCGCCCGTAGTCCAGCAGCGTCTGCTCATACAGCGGCACGGCCTGCGCGAGGCGGCCCGCCGAGTGATACGCGGAGGCCAGGTTGCCCCGCGCGGCCAGGGTGTCGGGGTCGTCGGGGCCCTGCGTGCGCTCGCGGCGGGTGAGGGCCTCCTCGTAGAGCGGCACCGCCTGCTTGAGCTTGTGCGCGGTGTGGTATGCCGAGGCGAGATTGGCGAGCGAGGCCAGCGTGTCCGGGTGATCGGGCCCGAGCACCCGTTCCCGGTCGGCGAGCGTGCGCTCGTACACCGGCAGCGCGTGCTTCATCCGGCCCGCGGAGCGGTAGGCATACGCGAGGCTGGCACGCGCCGCCATGGTCTCGGGGTGGGCCGGCCCCTGTGCCCGCTCCCTGGCGGCCAGGGCACCCTCGTACAGCGGGATCGCGTCCCTCAGCCGCCCGCCGGAGTGCAGCGCGGCCGCCAGCTCGCCGCAGGCGGCCAGCGTCTGCAGGTGCTCTGGTCCCAGCGCCGCTGCCCGGTCCCGGTGCACCCGCCGCAGCATCGCGATGGCGTCGTCCAGCCGGCCCGCCGCGAGGTAGGCGGCCGCCAGGTGCTCGCATGCCGCCAGGGCAGCCGGATGGCCGGGCCCGCTCACCCGTTCCCAGCCGGCCAGCGCCCGCTCGTACAGCGGCACCGCGTCCGCGCCGCGCCCGGCGTCGAGGCATGCCCGGGCGAACGCGCCACACGCGGTCAGGGTGTCCGGATGGTCAGGCCCGAGCGCCTGCACCCGGTCGGCGAGGATCTGCTTGTGCGCGGTGATGGCCTCCTCGGCGCGACCCGCGGCCAGGTACGCCGCCGCCAGCCTGTCCCGGACGAGCAGGGTGCTTGGATGCGCCGGGCCCAGGATGCGCCCGGCGGTGCCCGCCACGTCCTCCCAGTGGGAGACGGCGAGCCCGGCCAGGCCCGCGCTGTCCAGGCTCTGGCCGGCCCGCAGCAGCACCGGGTGGGCATGCGGGGTCCACAGCAGGTCGCCGGCGGCCCGGTGCAGGCTGGCGGTGCAGTCCCGCAGGGCCTGCGCGACGAGCGGCTCCGCGTCATCGGCCGGCCAGGCCTGCAGCAGGGCGCTGGCCGCCGCCGCGGTGGCCTGCTCGAGACCGGCCGGCGTGATGACCTGGCGGATCGCCGCCTGGACCACGTCGTGCATCCGCACCGTCCGGGGCGCGGACGCCGGGTCGATGGTCACCAGCCCGGCCCGGGACAGGGCGTCGAGCGTGGCGCGGACCCGGCTCCCGTCGGCCGGCGTGCCCGTGGCGGCGCGGCCGCAGATGTAGCGGCATGCCGCCGCGGCGGCCAGCACCGATGCCGGGACGCCGGCCGGGTCGAGCAGCGCCAGCAGCGCCAGTGCGCACCCGGCCGTTCCCCGCTGGTACAGGGTGTCGGCCAGGTCCAGCGACAGCGACCAGGTGACCCCCGCGGCCTCGATGGCCCGGCCGGGCTGCCCCGCGGTCAGCTGCCCGGCCCGCTCTTCGAACTGCATGAGGTAGCGGCGGCAGTCGGCGGCGCTCTCGGCGACCACGGCCGAGGCCTGCGCCAGGCAGAGCGGCAGGCAGCCGAGCTCGGTGGCCAGGTCGAGCGCCCCCGCCCGCATGCCCGGCTCGCTCAGCCGGGCGGTGAGGTAGCTCACCGCCTCGCGCGGGCTGAACGCCCCGACCTCAAGGACCCGCACGTCCCGCCCGGGCATCGCCGCGGCGGGCAGCCGGGTCGTGACCAGGGCCACCCCGGCCGGGCCTGACGGCCAGAGCCCCTCCAGGCTGCTCAGGTCGGTGAGGTCGTCGAGGACCACCAGCCACGGCCTGCCGGCCCTGGCCAGCCAGGCAAGGAAGCTGGCGGCCGCCGCGTCCGTGCCCGCGCTGGCCCCCGGGATCCCGGCCGCGCTCAGCGCCTGCGCGTACCCGGTGGCGATCGCGTCCCTGCTGGCGGCCGGCACCCAGGCCAGCAGGTCCACCCCGCCGGAACGCCACGCCGAGAGCGCTATCGCCGCGGCCAGCTGGGTCTTGCCCGTGCCGCCGGCGGTCGCGGGCGGGTGGTGCCCGCTTCCGCCGGCAGGAGCCGGCTGGGCCAGCACCACGGTCGAGCCCGGGGCGAACGAGTAAGCCGTGTTTAACCCGGTTTCCGGGCGCAGGCTGAAGCAATCGGCCAGCGGCGGTAAGGGTCCCGACCGCACCGGCCAGCCTGCTGGCCGCGCCGGCTCCCCGGTCGGCTCGCCGGCGGTGACGTCGCGGGTCGTGGTCACCATCAGGCCGAGATTACGACGATCCCGCCGCGAATTGAAGAGAATTGCATACGCTCATTCATGATCATTGTGATGCTGTCGATATAAATGACCAGGTCCGTGAGCATAAATCACCAGGTGCGCGGCGGTCATGCGCGTCGCCGCTAGCCCGCGTGCCGTTCGCGGCGCTCCCCGACCGCGATGGCCAGCAGCCAGCTGACCACGCCGACGATGATCGCCCCCCAGAACGCCGCCCAGAAGCCGGTGATGTGGAACGGCTCGGAGAGCTGGCCAGCCACCCAGCTCGTGAGCAGCAGCAGCAGCGCGTTCACCACCAGGCCGATCAGCCCGAGGGTCAGTATGTAGAACATGCAGCCGACCGCCTTGACGACCGGCTTGAGCACCGCGTTGACCACCCCGAAGATCACGGCCACCACGAGCAGTGTGGTCGCCCTGGCCAGCGTCGTGCCCGCGAGCAGCTGGATGCCGGGGACGACCGCGGTCGCCACGGCCAGCGCCGCCGCGGTGATCAGCACGTGCAGGATGACCCTCATGCCAGGATCCTGCCACGCCGCGCGGACAGGGGCGACATGCCAGGAATGACCGGCGCGCAACGCTCACCGGCGGGCGGCTCGTGCCCGGTCCCCGGCCATGCCCGGCGGGCGGCTCCTGCCCGGTCCCCGGCATGTCGGGCGCGCATTTCGCATAAGTGCGTGAAACGATTTAGCAGGGGAAAGTAAGTGCCGTGGCCGCTTATGGGGGAGGCCGCGGACGCGGGGGGAGCGGGGATGGGATTCGTCTTGGAATTGGCCAATGCGGGGAATTTCGGAATGCCCGGCGTCTGGGACTTTCCCGCGCCCTCGCCGCGCCACCGCAAGCCGCCGCGCAGGCATGGCCCGGAGCCCGCGGCCCTCGCTCATGGCGCTGTGACGGCCGCCGCGGCGGCGGCGCACCTGGCCAAGTTCGTCATCGTCACGCGGCCGGCCCTGGCGGACCACCGCCGGGCGTTCTAGCCGTCCGGCCGGGCACCCAGACGGCACTTGAAGTGTCCCGCCCTGGCGGCCGCGCCGGACCGGGCCCGGCACCCTGCCGGGGTTTACCAGCGGAAATGCACGAACAGGCGGCCGTAGTTCTTTGAGTCCTTCTCGACCCGGTGATACAGGGCCTTGATTTCCTTCTGCTGGAGGAACCTGAGCACGTGCTTCTTGAGCTGGCCCGACCCCTTTCCCGGGATGATCTCGACGAGCGGTGCCTTCTTCCTGACCGCCTCGTCGATGATGTCCTGCAGCGCCCGGTCGATGTCGTGGCCGCGGTTATAGATGTCGTGCAGGTCGAGTTTCAGCTTCACCTGGCCGTCTCCGCTCCGGCGATGCCGCCAGCGTCACGCTGTCCGGGGGCGCGGGTGCCCGCGATGGTCCCACGGTACGCGCGCCCAGCCGCTGCGGCATGCCAGCCCGGCCGCCGCCGGCCGTGGCCGCACGCTTTGAACTGGCAGAACGGCGCGATAGGGTGCGCGGCAGTACCTGTCGCACTGTGCAGCCTCGGCCCTTCAGCCCCCAGGGGGGACTAGATGCTCCTCGCCCGGCCTGCGGCAGTGGCTGCCGGGTCTCTGGCGCTCGCGGCGGCTCTCGCCGGGGCGGGCACCTTCGCGCCGCCCGCCGGGCGGGCGGCGCGGCCCGCCACGGTGCCGCTGGGCGACGTCGTCACGATACAGCCGGACGCGATCCGCCTGCTCGACGGGGTCCCGGAAACGCCGCCCACGACCGTGTACTGCGAGCTCCACTACCACATCGCGTGCTACCTGCCCGCGCAGATCCAGCAGGCGTACGACCTGCCCAGGCTGTACCGGAGCGGGATCACCGGCCGGGGGCAGACCATCGTCATCGTCGACTCGTTCGGCTCCCCGACCGTGCAGCGCGACCTGGCGAGGTTCGACAAGGCCACGGGCCTCGCGGCACCGCCCTCGCTGAAGGTCATCCAGCCTGCCGGCAAGGTCCCGCCGTACCGGCCCAACTCCAACCGGGAGGGCTGGGCGGGCGAGACCGACCTGGATGTCGAGTACGCCCACACGATCGCCCCGGGCGCGAACATCCTGCTCGTCGAGACCCCGACATCGGAGAACGAGGGCACGACCGGCTTCCCGCAGATCGTCGCGGCCGAGGAGTACGTGATCAACCACCACCTCGGCGGCGTGATCAGCCAGAGCTTCAGCGCGACCGAGCAGACCTTCCCCTCCAGGCAGTCGCTGCTGGACCTGCGCGGGGCCTACATCGACGCCGCGCGCAAGGGCGTGACCGTCCTCGCGGCCTCCGGTGACAGCGGCGCGGCCGACGTCAAGTTCAACCAGGTGACCTATTACCTGCACCGGGTGACGTCGTGGCCGGACAGCGACCCGCTGGTGACCGGCGTCGGCGGGGTCCGCCTGCATCTCGACACGGCGGGCGACAGCACCGAGCCGCCCACGGTCTGGAACGACACCTACAACGTGCCCGCCAACGAGTTCGTCGCCGGCAACGCCGGGCCGAACCCGCTGGCCGCCGGCGGCGGCAGGTCCGTGATCTTCGCTAGGCCCAGGTACCAGAACGGGGTGCGGGATATCGTCGGCGGCCGCCGCGGCGTGCCGGACATCTCGATGAGCGCGGCCTGCAACGGCGCGGCCGACATGTACCAGAGCTTCGCGGGCCAGCCGGCCGGGTGGTACCCGACCTGCGGCACCAGCGAGGCGACGCCCGAGTTCGCCGGGATCGTGGCCCTGGCCGACCAGGTGGCCGGCCATCCCCTCGGGGTGATCAACCCGTACCTGTACCGGCTGGCGGCCCAGCACGCGCCCGGCATTGTGAGCGTGGTGGGCGGCGACAACACCGTCTCGTTCCGGCAGGGCGGCAGGCTGCACACGGTGCGCGGGTTCCGGGCCGGCCCCGGCTACAGCCTCGCCTCCGGCGTCGGCACGGTCAACGCGTTCTATTTCGTCCCGGAACTGGCGCGGGCGGCGGCCGGCCACCACCGCGGCCGGGCCGGCCATGGCAGCCCGGGTGGCCGCGGTGGCCTGCACCGTCCCGGATAGCCGCCGTCCCGGATAGCCGCCGTCCCGGATAGCCGCCGTGCTCGCCGCCGAGGTGGCTGCGGCCTGCGCCGGGCTCGCCGGGGATGACGCCCGCCGTGCCTGGCCGGACGGCCGCGCGGTAACGGCAGTGCCATGTGCAGCAAGAGTGTGTCTAATCAGGGACTGCGGGTAATTACCCCAGGTAGGCCCGCCAGAACGCGGGCCAGGAGCCGCCATGGCGGCCTTGGGGGATCGGGGGGGACACATGAGCATGCCGCGAGATGGCGAGTCAAGCCAGCCCCGGGAGACCGGCCAGCAGACCGAGAGGCCAGGCCAGCAGTGGCAGGGCGGCACGCCGGGCCAGAGCGCCGTGCCGGGCCAGAGCGGCACGGCGGGGCAGGGCGGGGTCCCGAGCCAGGCGGGCCCGCCGGGTCAGCAGGGGACCGGCGAGCTGTGGGGGCGGCAGCAGTACGGCGCCCCGCCGCAGGGCGAGATGCCCGGCCAGTGGGGCAGCCCGATGGCGGGCCGGCCCATCTCCCCGGTGAACGAGGCCGAGACCAGGGTCACCGGCCGCCGCGCCGTGCAGTACATCATCGACGCCATCATCTACGGCATCGTCGCCTCGGTGATCTCCTGGGCACTGGACCGGGGCACAGGCGGGGTGCACGCGTTCCTCGTCCTGGTCATCGTCCTCCTGGACGTCGGCTGGTACCTGCTGTACTGGGCGGCCCGCCCCTACCAGCGCCGCGGGCAGACGGTCGGCATGCAGGTCATGGGGATACGGGTGATCAGCGCCGACGGCGGCCTGGCCAGCTTCCCGCAGCTGGTGGTGCGCTCGGTCCTGCTGGTCCTGTTCAGCCCGCTGTCGGTGCTGGTCGGATGGATCGTGATGATGTGCTCGCGTTACCGGCAGCGCACCGGCGACCACATGGCCAGGACGATGGTGGTCAGGGAGCGCGTGCAGCCGATGGCAGCGCGGCAGGAGTACGCCGGCGCGGGCCACGCCGGCCCGGTGTAGCCGTCAGTCGTCACCGCTAGCCGGCCGGGCCCTGCTGCTCCCTGCTTGCCCCGGCCTCCGCCGCCAGCATCGCCCGCAGCAGCTTGCGGTCGGTCTTCATCACGCTGGTCAGCGGGATCGCGTCGACCAGGCGGACCTCGCGCGGGTACTTGACCGCCGACAGGTGGCGCCGGCCGAACTCGACCAGGTCCGCGGGAACGGCCATGGCGTCCTCGCGCAGCTGGACGAACGCGACGACCTCCTCGCCGTACTTCTCGTCCGGCCGCCCGACCACCGCGGCCGCCACCACGTCGGGGTGCTTCAGCAGCACGTCCTCGACGTCGCGCGGGTGCACGTTGTACCCGCCGCGGATGATCAGGTCCTTGATCCGGTCCACGATGTACAGGAAGCCCTCCGCGTCGAGCCTGCCCACGTCGCCGGTGTGCATCCAGCCGCCGCGCAGCGCGTCGGCGGTCTCCTGCGGGGCGTTCCAGTAGCCGGTCATCAGCACCGGCCCGCGCACGCAGATCTCGCCCTCCTCGCCCGGCGCGGCCGCGGAGCCGTCCGGCCGCTCGATGCGAACCTCCACGCCCGGCGCTGGCTTGCCCACGCTGCCCGGGCGCACCTGGCCGCGTGGCATCGTCGAGATGATCGCGGCCGTCTCGGTGCAGCCGTAGCCCTCGGCGATCTCGACGTGCGGCAGCCGCTTGCGGAAGTCCTCGGCCACCTGCGCGGGCAGCGGCGCGCTGCCGCTGGTGAGCCGGGCCAGCGCGGACAGGTCGTAGGCCTCCAGCGGCTGCAGCAGCAGCATCTGCAGCATCGAGGGCACCAGCGGGCTGACGTTGACCCGGTGCTGCTGCGCCAGCTCCAGCCAGCTGACCGGGTCGAACCAGCGCATCAGCACCGAGGTCCCCGGGCCGGGCGCATGCAGGTTCATCACGCTCACCATCAGCCCGTAGACGTGGGACAGCGGCAGCGGGAGCAGGGCGCAGCTCAGGTCCTCGTCGTAGGACGTGGCGGTGGCCGCCCAGGCCGCCGCGGACAGCGCGTTGTGACTGATCATGACCCCCTTGGAGCGCCCCGTCGTCCCGCCGGTGTAGAGCAGCGCGGCGAGCCCGGCCGGGTCGCGGTCGACCAGCCGTGCCTGCGGTGCCACCTCGAGTTCCGCGTATGGCAGCAACGGCAGGCCAGCCGCCTTGGCCTGCTCGGGGATCGGCTCGCCGGCCACCACGATCGCGCGCACGTCGTTCAGGTGCGCCGCCGCCGCGGTCACCTTCGGCAGGAACTCTGGCGTCGTCACCACCAGGACGGCGCCGCTGTCGCTGAGCACGTGCCGCAGTTCGTCCTGGCTGAGCAGGAAGAGCACCGGCGTGGCCACCGCCCCGGCGCGCCAGATGGCGGCGTAGGTGATGCCGACCTCGGGGCAGTTGGCCATGCAGACGACGACGCGCTCACCCGGCTGCAGGCCCGCCTCGAGCAGGCCGCCCGCAACCCGGCGGATGCGCTCGGCGAGCTGTTCTCCGGTCCACCGCTCGTCCTCGTAGTAGAGCACGGAGCCGGCGGCGATCCTGTCCCATGACTGCTCGGCAAGGCGTTGCAGGCTGGCGCCGGTGGGCGGGGTAACCATCGGTGCGGGCACGTGACAACCTCCCATCGGGCCCGGCAGCGCCGCGGCGGCGGGCGACTGGCGCGGTAACGTGCTTTCAGTGCAATCTAAGCCCGACCCGGCAATGGCGGGCGAGCCGGGCGCTGACTAAACGTTCAGGGGAAAGCCCGGGACGGCGCCCGCGGTGTAACGCATCCCGCTGGCGGTCAGGGTCGCGATCAGCGCCTGCAACCGGCCGCGGCCGGGCCCCGGCCCGCCGCGGTCAGCCGTCACCAGATCGGGATCGGCCCGAGCCTGGTGAACGGCAGCAGCGGGCCCGCCTCCTGGACCTCCACCTTCGCGTCCGCCGGCGCCTCCTGCCTGACCGCCTCGGCCAGCGCCGTGGCGTCGTCGGAGTCGTTCGCCCCCAGCACCAGCAGCGTCCACCGCCTGACCACCGGGCGGCCCTCGGCCTTCAGCCGGTCGGCGAACTCGACGGCCGCGCGGTGCGAGGGCAGGTCGACGCGCACCTCCCACTGGGCGTGCCCGGTTTCCAGGGATTCCCTGGTTTCGTCTTCCTCCAGGCGCTCATGCTCGGCGGCACGCTGCTCTTCGGTCTGCGGCATCGCCGCGTCGGCGCTCTCCCACTCCTCCTCGATCGGATGCCACCGGTCGAGCGCGAAGTCGGCGGGCAGGCCGTGCTCCGCCGTGATCTGGCGCACCACCTGGTCGGCCTGCCGTGCGGCGTTCTCGCTCGCCGCGTACAGGAAGATGCGCCGGCCGTCCGCGCTCACCGCCACCCGGCCGCCGAGCTGGCGACGCACGTCATCCTCTACCTCGTGCTCGCGTATCGACTCCAGCAGCTGCCGGGCATGGTCGTCGTCCCGCAGCGTTACCGTCACCCGCCAGTCGTTTGCCACGGACCCGAACCTATCGCGGCCGCACCCTGGCGATGTCATGAACCCAGCCGAGGTGGGGCCCGGCGGGCAGCGAGCCGCGGTCAGCCGGTGTTCTGCAGGCCGGCGGCGACCCCGCCCGCGGTCAGCAGGAGCAGCCGCTCCAGGCGCTCCCGCTCCCCGGTCCCCGCGCGCAGCGCGGTGAGCGCGCGCAGCTGCAGCAGTGAGAGCGCGTCCACGTAGGGGTTGCGGAGCGCGACGGCCCGGGACAGCACGTGCCGGCTGGCGAGCAGCCTGTCGTGCCCGGTCACCTCGAGCACGAGCCGCTTGGTCAGGTCATACTCGGCGAGGACCATGGCGGTGAGATCGTCCCTGCCGCCGAGCGCGAGGTAGCGTGCGGCGATCCTGCGGTCTGTCTTGGCCAGGCTCATCTCGGCGTTGTCCAGCAGCCCGGCGAGCAGCGGCCAGTCCCGGTAGGCTTCCTGCGCCCCGGCGAGCCCGCCCGGGCCTTCGGCCGCGGCCGCCAGCCCGCTGCCCAGGCCGAACCAGCCGGGCAGGTTCACCCGCGTCTGAGCCCAGGCGAAGACCCAGGGGATGGCGCGCAGGTCGTCGAGCCCGGTCGGGGCGGCGATGCCCCGCCGGGCCGGCCGTGACCCGATCCGCATCGCACCGATCTCGCCCAGCGGGCTGATCCTGGCGAACCACTCGGCGAACCCCTCGGCCTCGACCAGGTCCCGGTATGCGCGCAGCGCCCCGGCGTCCATGC
>JASHPR010000411.1 GCA_030038015.1 Streptosporangiaceae bacterium | reverse complement strand
GGCCCGGTCCTCCGGGCTGGCCCGGCGTCGCCTTGACGCGTTGCTGCCGCCGCCGCAACGGCGCGCGCTCTCCTACTACGCCATGCTCCGCCCCTGCCCACATGCCACATTGGCCTCTTCAGCCACAACTCAACAAGCGTAGACATTTAGCGTTCAGCTTTGTCCGGTTGGAGCCGGACGTATCTGAACCGCTAAGTTGATCAGCTCGGAACGGAGGCGATGAGCACCCCGGCTGCCCCGGCGGGGTGTCCCCCGCCGGGGCGGCCTGCCGTTCCCCCCGCCGGAGCGGCCTGCCGTTCCCCCCGCCGGAGCGGCCTGCCGCTGCGCGCCCGGCTGGCTGATCAGCGAAGATAGGGAGATGCACCTGCCAGTGATGCCGCCGGTCGCCCCGATGCTGGCCAAAGCGGTGAAGGAGATCCCGCGGGGCGAGCTGAGCTTCGAGCCCAAGTGGGACGGCTTCCGCTCCATCCTGTTCAAGGATGACGGCGAGATCGAGTTCGGCAGCCGCAACGAGCGGCCGCTGACCCGCTACTTCCCCGAGCTCGTCCAGGCTGCCATCGACCAGCTCCCGGAGCGTTGCGTTCTGGATGGGGAAATTGTCATCCCGGACAGCGGGGGCCGGCGCCTGGACTTCGAGGCGCTGCTGCAGCGGATTCACCCGGCCGAAAGCAGGGTCAGGCTGCTCGCCGAGCAGACGCCCGCGCAGTTCGTCATCTTCGACCTGCTCGCGCTCAACGAGGACGGCTACATGGCCGCGCCGTTCGCCGAGCGGCGGGCCGTGCTCGAGCACGTGCTGGCCGACGCCGGGCCGCCGTTCCACCTCACCCCGGCCACCAGGGACCGTGAGCAGGCCGGCCGGTGGTTCAGCCAGTTCGAGGGGGCGGGGCTGGACGGGATCGTGGCCAAGCCGCTGGACGGCGTCTACGAGCCGGACAAGCGGGTGATGTTCAAGGTCAAGCACGAGCGCACGGCCGACTGCGTGGTCGCCGGGTACCGGGAGCACAAGAGCGGCCCCGGCGCGATCGGGTCGCTGCTGCTCGGCCTGTACGACGACGCGGGCAGGCTGGCCAGCGTCGGCGTGATCGGCGCGTTCCCCCTGGCGATGCGGCGCCAGCTGTTCGCCGAGCTGCAGCCGCTGGTCACCAGCTTCGATGAGCACCCGTGGAACTGGGCCAGGCCCGATCCGGGGGTGCGCGGCCCGCGCGACGCCGAGCACAGCCGGTGGAACGCGAGCAAGGATCTGTCGTTCGTCCCGCTGCGCCCGGAGCGGGTGGTCGAGGTCAGGTACGACCACATGGAGGGCACCCGGTTCCGGCACACCGCTCAGTTCGTCCGGTGGCGCCCCGACCGCGACCCGAAGTCCTGCGGCTTCGGCCAGCTCGAGGAGCCGGTCAGCTTCAACCTGGCCGGCATCCTCGGCTGACGCCGGTCAGACCTGCACGAACTCGATGCCCAGGAGCTGGCAGAACACCCGCCAGCTTGCCGCGTGCCGACCGAGGTTCATCACCTCGTGGTGCGGCCCGCCCGCGGTCAGCCAGCCGTCCAGGCAGGCGCGCACGCCGGTGTCCGGGCGGAACTGGCCGTAGGGCATCTCCAGGGCGGGCAGCACCTGGCTGTCCAGGTTCTCGCCCTCGGCGACGACCATCCGGAACCGCTCGCCGCCCAGCGACACCAGCGTGGCCAGCGTGGCCGGGCCGGGCTGGTACTGGAACAGGAACGTCGGCGGGTCCGCCAGCTTGCCGATGCCCAGCGGCCGCTTGATCAGCTGCACCGGCCGGTCGGACCTGGCGATCTTCCAGTTGCCCTCGCCCATGTGGCTCATCAGGATCGAGTCGGACGGGAAGTCCATCGCGTACATCTCGGTGAAGTGCGCGTCGCCGATCAGCACGTGCCCGGCGTACACCATGCACGCGGCGAGCACGTCGCCCTCGGCCGCGTAGCCGTAGCCCTGGGCCATCAGCGTGGACGCCGCGGCCAGCGGCAGCCTGGCGAACCTGCCGTCCTCGCCGATCGCGTCGAAGTGCGCGGTGTACGCGCCGTAGCCGCCCGAGTCGAGGATGCGGGAGATCGCGACCTGCATCCGCGCGTGGTCGGCGCGCTCTTCCTGGGACAGCGCCGGGTCGATCTCGAACCGCTCGTCCTCGAAGGCGATCACCTCGTCGATCTCCGCCTTGGTGACCTTCAGCATGCCGCGGTACAGGTCGCCCTGCGCCACCGCCAGGATCTCCGGGCCCAGGCTGCGGATCAGCGCGCTCTCGTCCACCCTGATGTCGCCCATGTCGTTCATGGCGTAGCCGAACAGCGCCACCCGCAGCGACTTCCAGGCGGTCACCGCCGCGGCGGCGCGCGCCCACCGGCCGACCCCGGTGCGGAAGCTCTCGCTGCGCCAGTCGTCGGTCAGCACGGCGAACGGCCTGCCGGCCCGGACCATCGCGTTCGCGGTGTCCTGCGCCCCGTGCACGCCCTGGTTGTAGGTCATGTCGGCCATGTCCCACGCGGGCGTGACCGCCGGCTCGGGCTGGATGTTGGCCATCAGGATCGGCAGCCGCGCCCGGCTGAGCAGCCGCGCGACCCGCATGGCCGGCCCGTACGTCAGCATCACCACCATGACCCCGTCGAGATCCGCGTTCTCGAACTCGCGCATGGCCCGCTCGGCGTCCTCGCGGTACTTGACCGGCTCGCTCGGGAAGAACTCGGCGACGTCCGCGAGGTGGCCGGCCAGCTCGCGGGCGTAGCCCGCCTGCCGCGCCGCGATGCCGGGGATCATCTCGTCGTACAGGTCCTGCATGATGCCCAGGATCCCGATCTTGGGCTTGCGGTCAGACATGGGCTTCCTCCTGAACGTGTAGCCCCGGCCGCCCCTGCTCGGCATGGCGGGCCTGGGCCGGGATTGTTAGCGCTGCCCGTACTCCTGCTGGTAGCGCCGGTGCAGCGCGTCGATCTGGGCCTGCGTGAGCGGGGTCAGCGGCTCGCCGAACGCCCGGGCCAGGTGCACGGTGCGCGCGGCGTCCTCGCACATCACGGCGGCCTTCAGCGCGTCGTGGGCCGTGCCGCCGATGGTGAACACGCCGTGCCTGCTCATCAGCACGGCTGGCGAGCGGTGGCCGGACAGGGTCTGCACGATGCCGCGGCCGATCTCGTCGCTGCCGATGAGCGCGAACGGCCCGACCGGGATCTCGCCGCCGAACTCGTCGGCCATGGCCGTGATCACGCAGGGGATCGCCTCGCCGCGCGCTGCCCACGCGGTGGCATACCCGGAGTGCGTGTGCACGACGCCGCCCACGCCGGGCATCTGCCGGTAGACGTACGCGTGCGTGGCGGTGTCGCTGGACGGGCGGTACCCGCGGGCGTTGACCACGGGATCCGCAATGGCGTGACCGTCCAGATCACAGACCACCATCGAGTCCGGGGTCAGCTCCGCGTAGCTGACCCCGCTCGGCTTGATCACCATCAGGTCCTCGCCGGGGACCCGGGCGGAGATGTTGCCGGACGTCCAGGCCACCAGGCCCGCCGCCACCATGTCGGCGTGCAGGCCGCACAGGGTCAGCCGCAGCTCTTCCAGGTCCGCGCTCATGCCCCGCTCCCCGCTCGCCTCCGGGCCCTGCCCGCCTGCGCATCCCTGTTCACCGGCGCCGTCCCTCATCGCCCGGCCGCACGCTTGCTCGCCCCCCGGCCCGGGCGGCCGTGTGCCGCGGCGGCCCGCTCACGAGTGCCCGCCTTCCTGGTCGGCCGCGGCCAGGGTGGCCGGAGGCGGCACAGAGAGGACCGGGACGGCCGGGACGGCCGACGCGGCGGCGACGACCCGGTCACGTATCCCGCGGAGCCGGTGCATCACCTCGTTGCCGCCGCGGCCGAAGTAGTCGTGCAGCAGCAGGTACTCCGCGTACAGGCGGTCGTACACGTCGGCGCTGGCCGGCCCGGGCACGTACACCGCCTCGTGCTTGCCGCCCATCGCCCGGGCGGCGGCCGGCACGCCGGGGTAACAGCCCGCCGCGACCGCCGCGTGAATGGCCGAGCCCAGGGCGGGCCCCTGCTCGGAGGCGATCACGCTGAGCGGGCGGCGGGTCACGTCGGCATACACCTGCAGCACGAAGTCGTTCTTGATCAGGCCGCCCGCGATCACCAGCTCGGTGACCGGGATTCCCGACGCGGCGAATGTGTCGATGATGACCCTGGTCCCGAAGGCGGTCGACTCCACGAGGGCCCGGTAGATATCGGGTGCCCGGGTGGCCAGCGTGAGGCCAACGATCACACCGGACAGGTGGTGGTCGACCAGCACGCTGCGGTTGCCGTTCAGCCAGTCGAGCGCGATCAGCCCGTGCGCGCCCGCGGGCTGCCTCGCGGCCTCGGCCGAGAGCAGGTCGTGCAGGCCGATGCCGCGCCGCTCCGCCTCGTCCCAGTACTCGGCTCCGGCCGCGTGCTCGGCGAACCAGGCGAAGATGTCCCCGACCCCGCTCTGCCCCGCCTCGTAGCCCCACCGCCCGGCCACGATCCCGCCGTCGACTACGCCGCACATGCCGGGGACCTCGGCGAGCTTGGCGCCGTTCATCACGTGGCAGGTCGACGTTCCCATGATCGCGACCATCTGGCCCGGCGCGATCGCGGCGGCCGCCGGCGGGGTCACGTGCGCGTCCACGTTGCCGACCGCGACCGCTATCCCTTCGGGCAGCCCGGTCCACCCGGCGGCCCGCGCGGTCAGCGATCCCGCCCGCGTGCCGAGCGGCAGGACCGGGTGCTCGAGCTTGTCGGCGGCGAAGCTGGCGAACCCCGGGTTAAGCCTGCCGAGGAACTCACGCGAGGGGTACCGGCCGTCCTGCCAGATGCCCTTGTACCCTGCCGTGCACGCGTTCCTCGTCTCCACCCCGGCGAGCTGCCAGATGATCCAGTCGGCAGCCTCGATCCACCGGGCGGCGCGCCGGTAGATCAGCGGGTCCTCCTCCAGCAGCTGCAGCCCCTTCGCGAACTGCCACTCGGATGAGATCTTCCCTCCGTAGCGGCCGATCCACGGCTCGTGCAGCTCGTGCGCGAGTGCGTTGATCCGGTCGGCCTGGGGCTGCGCCGCGTGGTGCTTCCACAGCTTGGGGTAGGCGTGCGGCCGGCCGGCCAGCTCGGGGATCTGGCACAGCGGCGTCCCGTCGGCCAGCACCGGCAGAACCGTGCACGCGGTGAAGTCGGTGCCGATGCCGACCACCTGGGCGGGATCGATGCCCGCCACGGCCACGGCCGCGGGCACGGCGTGGCGGAGCACGTCGCGGTAGTCCCCGGGATCCTGCAGCGCCCAGTCCGGTGGCAGCGGCTCGCCGGTGGCCGCCAGCGTGGCGTCCATCACGCCGTGCGAGTACTCGTGGACAGCGGTCCCGAGCTCGGCCCCGTCACGCACCCGCACCACGACCGCTCGCCCGGACAGAGTGCCGAAGTCCACGCCGACCACGCAGGCATCGCCGCCCGCGGCCGCCCGCGTCGTCCCGCTCCCGGCCACCGGTTCGCTGCCGCTTCCGCCCACAGGCCCACCATCCTTGCTCGCATACGGATTGTTAGCGTTAACAGCCTGACCGTGGTCCACGAGCGTCCTCCCTCTCCGGACTGATCAGCGCCTGGGCCGGCCCGCGCTGGAACGCACAATGAGCTGCGGGGCGACCGGCAGCCGGGCGGCAGGCGCGGTGCGCCCGCACATCCGGTCAACCAGCAGCCGCAACGCCTGCTTGCCGAGCTCTTCGAAATCCTGCCGCACCGTGGTCAGCGGGGGGAGGAAGAAGGCAGATTCGGGTATATCGTCAAACCCCACCACGCTGACGTCGGCCGGGATCTGCCGGCCGTGCTCGCCAAGTGCGCGGAGCACGCCGAGGGCCATCTGGTCGTTGGCGCAGAAGACGGCGGTCACTTCCGGCATCGACGCGAGCTGGTGGCCGATCCGGTAACCCGAGCGGGCTGACCAGTCCCCGCGCACGATCTCCGGCTCCGCCGCGGCATTCTCCCGCAAGGCCCGGGTCCAGCCTTCCGCCCGCTCCCTGGCGTCCAGGGTGGAGTCCGGGCCGCCGACCAAGTGCACGGTCGCATGACCCAGATCAAGCAGGTACCGCGTGACCTGGAAGGCGCCGGCGATGTTGTCGATCGCGACGGAGTCCAGCGGCGCGCGGGTTCCGCAGCCCACCGCGACCAGGGGCACGTCGCACGCCACGCCGGTCAGCGCTTCGAGGGCCGGCATCTCGGAGGCGATGACGATGATTCCCTCGACGCCCTGGCCGAGGAACCTGTCGACGGCGTCCTGCATCGAGCGGCGGTCGAACGCGGGAAGGCTGGTGATGGTGACCGAGTAACCCGAATGCGCGGCTCTCTCGATACCGTAAAGCATTGAAGCCGGGCCGTAGAGCGTGGTGTCGAAGCTGATCACGCCCAGCGCGTGGGTCCGCCCGGTGACCAGGCTGCGCGCCGCCGCGTTCGGCCGGTAGCCCAGCTGGCGGATGGCCGCGAGAACGTCTTCCCTGGTCTGCGGCCTGACGTTGGGATGCCCGTTGAGCACGCGGGAGACGGTCTGGTGCGAGACGCCAGCCAGCCGGGCGACGTCTGCCATCACCGGCCGCGCGGCCGGCCCGTTCGCCGTAGACGACACCGGGTCCCCTCGGTCACTGACTGAACCCAATGGCCTGCGCGACGCAGCGCCTTGAGGCCCGGTGACCTGCGTGATTGTCGCCGCCGATATCACGAACTGTCAAGCCGCCGCGTGCCCGTGCCGTCTATAGGGTAAGCGAGAAGGTGCGGCCAGCCTACGTCCCTCTCTGTCCCGCCATTTGATAGAACGGCAGGATCCTGGAAGCCTACGGCCATGGAGCGAGAGCGGGACCCGTTCAAGCCGCCGATCTCGCCGGCAGCCATGGCCGCCCAGACCGCGGAACTCGAGCGGGCCGTCGCCGATGCCGAGAGCGCTGTCGGCCCGAAGCATCCGGACACCCTGGCGGCAAGGGGAGCGCTCGCGCGCTGCTATCTGTTCGCCGGGCGGCCCGCCGAGGCGATCGCGCTGCACGAGAAGAACCTGGCGGCCTGCGAGGAACTGCTCGGCCCCGATCACGCGGACACCCTGCAATCCCGCAACGATCTTGCCGTCACCTACCGGTCGGCGGGGCGCGCCGCCGAGGCGATCCCGCTGCACGAGCGCAATCTCGCCATCCAGGAACGGCTGCTCGGCCCCGACCATCCCAGCACGCTGGCCACCCGCGCCAACCTCGCCAGCGCCTACTGGGCGGCGGGCCGCATCGGCCCCGCCCTGGCCGCTTACCGGCAAGCCCTGGACGGCCAGGAGCGGGTGCTCGGCCCCGAGCACCCGGAGACCACGGCGACCCGCGGCGATCTCGCCGACGCCTACCGGGCGGACGGGCGGATACCCGAGTCGATCGCCATGCACGCACAGAACCTCGCCATCAGGGAGCGGCAGCTCGGCCCGGACGATCCGGATACCCTCGCCTCGCGCCATGGGCTGGGGCGGGCGTTCACCGCGGCCGGCAGGCTCGTCGACGCGGTGCCCCTGCTGCAGCAGACGGCCGCCGACCGGGAGCGGGTGCTCGGCGCCGGCCACCCGGACACACTCGCCTCCCGCAACAGCCTGGCAGCCGCTTACACCGCTGCCGGCTGGTTCGGCGACGCCATCGAGCTGCACGAGCAGGCCGTGGCCGGCGCCGAGCGGGTGCTCGGCGCCGGCCACCCGGACACACTCGCCTTCCGGAACGATCTTGCAGCCGCCTGCCAGCAGGCCGGCCAGACCAGCGCGGCCATCGAGCTGTGCCAGCAGGTCCTCGCGGCCCGCGAGGACCTGCTGGGCCCGGACCATCCGGACACCCTCGCCTCCCGCAACGACCTGGCCGCCGCCTACGCCAAGGCGGGCCGGCTGGCCGAAGCGATCACGATGCACCAGCGGAACCTCGCGGACCTGGAGCGGCTGCTGGGCGGCGACCACCCGGCCACCCTCACCTCCCGCGGCAATCTCGCCGCCGCCTACGGCCGCGCCGGGCGCCTGCCCGAGGCGATCGCGCTGCATGAGCAGACGCTCGCCGACCGCGAGCGGCTGCTGGGCCCCGACCACCCGGCCACCCTCACCTCGTGCAACAACCTCGCCGCCGCCTACGCCAGGGCAGGCCGGCTGCGCGAGTCGATCGGCTACTACAAGCGCGCCCTGAATGGGCGCAAGCGCGTGCTCGGCAATGACCATCCCGCCACGCGTGCCACCCGGGAGGCCCTGACCCACGTGCGTGACCGCCGCGACGCCTCCCTCCTCCCCTGGCGCCGCCGCCCATCCTGACAACCCCGCAACCCCAAACGCCTCGCTACCCGCGCCTCGCCACCCCAGCCGTCTCCGCCACCCAACCCCGGCCACCCAAACCCCGGCCACCCAAACCCCCATGCCGCCCGCCGTCCGCCACCCCGGCGACTCGCCACCTGCCCAGCCAGCCCGCGACCCAGCCAGCCCGCCACCCGAGCCCCCCGCCGCGCGCCAATCCC
>JASHPR010000410.1 GCA_030038015.1 Streptosporangiaceae bacterium | reverse complement strand
AGGCCAATGTCCCGGCGGACCGCGACCGGGTCGCGCACCACGTCGTGGCCCCGCACCCGCAGCTCGCCGCTGGCCGGCCGCTGCAGCGTGGCAACCGTGCGCACAAACGTGGTCTTGCCCGCGCCGTTGGGCCCGAGGATCGCCAGCACCTCGCCCTGCGGCGCGATCAGGTCCAGCCCGTCAAGCGCGGCGACCTTGCCGAACCTTACGGTCAGGCCGCGCGCTTCCAGCAGCGGAACGCTCTGCGTGGTCATCTCACTGCCCTTCATCGTATCGAGTCATATCTCGATGCGATAGTAGCTATGCAACTAGTTATTAGTCAACCTGATATAGAGAAACTAGTTGCCGCGAAACTAGAAATCCAGCCGGCTCCGGCCGGGACGTGGCGATGCGGGCCGGCCGCGAGAGATGCGGGCCGCCGGGGGAGATGCGGGCCGCCGGGGGAGATGCGGGCCGGCCGGGGGAGATGCGGGGCGGGGCTGGGCGGGTGCGCGGCTGGGAACGGCGCTGTTGCCCGACTACTAGTCGCCCAGTTACTACACTGGTTGAGGTGGATCCGAACTACCGCCCGTCCCCGCTGGGCCTGGCCGTGCTGGCCATGCTCGTGCCGGGCCCGCTGCACCCGTACGGCATCCAGCGCCTGATCAAGCACTGGGCAAGGACGAGGTGGTCAACGTTGAGCAGCGCGCGAGCCTGTACAAGACGATCAGGCGGCTGCACGAGGCGGGGCTGATCGCCGTCCGCCAGACCGAGCGCGACCAGCAGTACCCCGAGCGCACCGTCTACGAGCTCACCGAGGACGGCCGCTGCGGGCTGCCCGGCTGGCTGGCCGACATGCTGGCCACCGTCCGCAACGAATACCCGCGGTTCCCGGCCGCGCTGTCCTTCGCGATGTGCCTTTCGCCCGCCGGGCTCCTGGCCGCGCTGGAGCAGCGGGCCGCCGTGCTCCGCGAGAACCTGGCCAAGACCGAACACCTTCTCGAGACCCACGCGGGCAGCTTGCCGCGGGTGACGCTGCTGGACGACGAGTACCGGCGCGCGGTCACCGGCGCCGAGCTGGCCTGGATCGACGGCCTGCTCGACGACCTGCGGTCCGGCGCCCTGACCTGGAGCGAGGAGCATCTGATCAGCGTCGCCGAGGAGGACCTCAGCGGCGTGGCACCCGACCTGCCGCCGGAGTGGGTCGCGGGAGCTGCCGAGGGCCCGGGGCGGACACGGCCTCCCGGCGGACATGCCAGATGACCGCACCAGCCAGGGCGACGGTGGCCGGCTAGGCCTGCCTGAGGCCGAGGAAGCGGGCGAAGTTGTCGCCGAGCAGGCCGTCGAGCTTGTGCCCGGGGATCGGGTCGAGCCCGGCCCGGCCGGCCTCCGCGTTCACGGAGCCGACCTTCTCCGCCAGCGCGGCCGGGTCGTACAGGAACCCCGGGTAGTCGGTGCCGAAGAACAGCTTCTCCAGCGGCACGAACATGGCCTCGCATCGGTGCAGCAGGGCCAGCAGGTCCCGCCGGGTGATGCTGGCCAGCAGGTAAGACAGCTCGCCGTAGAAGTTCGGGTGCTTGGTCAGCAGGAACAGGGCCTCGTCCACCCACGGATGGCCGCAGTGCGCCACGATCACCCGCAGGTCGCGGAAGCAGCGGCCGACGTCGTCGAGCAGCGCGGGCCGGCCAAGCTCCAGCGCCGCGTCGATTCTGGTGGAGCCCGCCTGGTGGATCATGACCGGGATGCCCAGTTCGCCGGCCGCCTGGTACACGGGGAACGCGAGGTCGCGGTCGGCGGGGGACCAGTGCTGGTACATCGGGTACAGCTTCACCCCGGCGAGGCCGAGCTCGCCCACGGCCCGCCGCAGCTCGGCCACGGCCGCCCGCACTCCCCGGAACGCCGGGTTCACCGAGGCGAAGCCGATGAACCGGTCCGGCGCCGCCCGGACCACGGCGGCGACGTAGTCGTTGCACCGCTCGGGGTCGGGCGGGCCGGGCACGCCGAGCGTCCCGCCGGTGTCCACGGTGCCGATCAGCCGGCCGTCGAGGTACTGCGGCGACACCGCGAGGACCACGACCTTGTCGAACCCGGGGTGGTCGCGCAGCGACTCGGCCGGGCCGATCAGCGGCCAGCCCCGGCCGGAGTACCCGCTGGCCTCCCATTCCTGGTCGGTCGGCATCCGGTGTGACGGCAGCACGCCCATGCTGCGGAAGATGCACAGCGAGCCCTCGCGGCCGTAGGCGGCGGTGAACTCGGGGTCGGCCGCGAGGCTCAGGATGTGGCTGTGCGCGTCAATCAGCACCGCGGCCCCCGGTCACCTCGCCGCCGCCGGCCAGGTCCGGGCGGGCCGTCCCGTCTGCGCCGCCGCCGGCCAGGTCCGGCCGGGCCGCCCCATCTCCATCTCCGCCGCCGGCAACGCTCACCCGCCGGGCGTTGTAGACGTGCGCGGGCTCGACCGGCACGTCGTACCAGGGCTGGTACAGCGGCGCCAGGTACGGCTCAACCAGCGTGCCCAGCTCGGCCCACCGCCGTACCTCGGCGGAGGGCTGGTACATCCGGTCCCGCACGGCCGCGGCGAACCGCTCCCGCACCCGGTCCTCGTCCACGATCGTGACCCGCCCGTCCTCCATCAGCACCCGGCCGTGCGCCATCACGAGGTCGATGTCGCCGGCGTCCGCCCGGTCGATGACGACATCCAGGAACGGCTCGCGGTCGTACCGGCCTGGCGGGAAGAAGATCCGGTCCTTGCGCACCACGAGCAGGTCGGCCCACTTGCCGGGCTCGAGGCTGCCCAGCCTGGCCTCGGCGCCGATCGCGCGGGCGCCGTTGCCCGCCGCCGCGCGCAGCAGCGTCTCGCTGTCCAGCCGGCCCTCCCCGAACACGCGTGGCAGCCGCTGCAGGTAGGCGGCCAGCCGCAGCTCGGCGAAGAAGTCCTCCCGGTCGGAGAACGAGATCCCGTCGGTGCCGAAGCCGACCCGGCCGCCGGCGGCGATGATGTCGCGGACCCGGCAGACCCCGGATGCCAGCCGCAGGTTCGAGCCCGGGTCACAGGACGCGACCGCGCCGCTGCCGGCGAACACGCTCAGCTCGTCGTCGGTTACCCAGACGAAGTGCTCGAGCACGGTGCGCGGCCCGAGCACGCCCAGGTCGGCCAGGCGCCGGACGGCCGGCTTGCCGTACCGCCCCAGGCTGAACATCATCTCGGACCTGGTCTCCAGCGCGTGCGTGACCAGCGAGGTGCCGTGATCGTCCGCGGCCTGCCGACAGCGCCGGTACAGCTCGTCGGAGCAGGCCGGCGTCCAGTCCGGCGCGGTGACGATCCGGATCCGGTCGCCGGCGCCGTGCCAGCCCGCGGACAGCGCCTCGAACGTGGCCATCACGTCGTCGGCCGGCCAGGCGTAGCCCATCGGCGACGCGCGGACCTCGGCGGCCAGGTCCGCGGGCAGCCGGGCGAGGAAGTCCTCGTCCGCCTGGTGAGCGTAGATGTTCTGGTCCCTGCTGACCAGCCCGAACGCGGTCCGCAGCCCCGAGTCCCGGTAAGCCTGCAGCGCCGGGACGCAGCCGAAGTGCTCCATCCCGGTTCGGCCGTAGTACATGTCCACGGTGCCGGTCTGGCCGCCCTTGATCGCGGTGACCAGGCCCCACAGGATGCCGTGGTAGAGGTCCTCCTCGCTGGCCGGGCCGACCGCGCCCTGGATGTGGACGTTGGCCTTCTCGAAGATGTGCTGGTAGAGCCCGGGCCCGATGGCCAGCTCGGAGTGGTAGTGGCAGTTCACGAAGCCGGGCATCACGAAGTGCCCCGGCGACCCGAGCACCCGGTCGAACGGCCCCCTGGCCGCCAGCACCTCACGCGGGCCGGCCGCCGTGATCTCCGGCCCCTCGACGATCAGCGCCCCGTCCGGGATCAGGGTCCGCGGCCCCAGCGCAACAACAGGATCACCCTGAACGAGATAGCGGCCCACCGGTGCCTCGCCCCGCCGCTCAGCGTCCGGGCACGACCATCTTGTCCAGCACCCGCACGAACGCCGCGTTGGCCTTCTCCAGCACCTTGGGCTCGTCGACCGTGGTGAGCCTGCGGCCCTCCATGACCACCTTCCCGTCGATGATCGTGGTGTCCACGCAGCTGCCGTTCGCCGCGAACACCAGGTGTGAGAACAGGTGGTCGGCGTTGCCCGGCATCAGCGGCGTGAACATCTGGCTCTGCAGGTCGACGAGGATCACGTCGGCCTTGTGCCCCGCGGTCAGCTGGCCGGTCTGGTGGCCGAGCGCGGCCGAGCCGTTCCTGGTGGCCATGCGGACCACGTCCGGGGCCTGCTGCAGGCTCGCGTCCACCCGGGCGGCGCGGTGCATGAGCGAGGCGAACTTCATCACCTCGAACAGGTCCCTGCTGTTGTTGCACTCGGCCGCGTCGTGGCCGATGCCGATGTTGAGCCCGGCGGCCAGCATCTCCGGCACCCGGGCGATGCCGTTGCCCAGCTTGGCGTTGGACGACGGGTTGTGCGAGATCTGGGTGCCGGTCTCCCGCATCAGCGCGATCTCGGTGTCGGACAGCCAGACGCAGTGCGCGGCGACGGTGTCCCGGCCGAGGATGCCGCAGTCGTAGGCGACCTCGGTGGGGCGGCGGCCGAACCGCTGCTTGGAGTTCTCCACCTCGGTCAGCGACTCGTTCAGGTGGATGTGGATCCCGGTGCCCAGGTCGTCGGCCAGCGCCCGGGCGTCCCGCAGCAGCCCCTCGGAGGCGAGCGGCAGCCACTCGATCCCGATGTAGACCTCGATCCGGCCGTTCGCCCTGCCGTGGTTGGCACGGTAGGCCTGCTCGTTGTCCTCCAGCGTGTCCAGGTCGTGCTCGGGGTCGGCGATGTCGTTGGACAGCACCGCCCTGATGCCGACCTCCTCGGCCGCCGCGGCCAGCGCGTCCAGCCGCCGGTACATGTCGTTGACCGTGGTGACGCCGCACCGGATCGACTCGGTGTAGCTGGCCAGCGCGGCCCAGTAGGCCGCGTCGTCGTCCAGCGCCCGGATGATCGGGTACCAGCATGTCTCGAGGTACTCCCACAGCGGCAGGTGGTCGCTCCACCCCTTGCCGAGCGCGGTGTGGTAATGCAGGTCGACCAGCCCGGGCAGCACCGCCTTGCCCGCGGCGTCGATCACCCGCGCCTCCCCGCCGGGATGCCGCGCGGCCACCTCGCCGGCGGGCCCGACGTCGGCGATCCGGTCCCCCTCCAGCAGCACCGAGCCGCCGAAGTGGACGTCCCGTGCGTCGTTCATGGTGACGACGGTGCCGTTTGTGATCAGGATCCGCTCGGGCATGGCTACTCCGCTGCGCTCGGGACGAGGACCTGGCGGCCGAGCACGCTCCGGCTGCGCAGGGCGGACAGGGCGTCTTCGATGCCGTCGAGCGGGTAGCTGCCTGCCAGCGGGACGACCAGGGTTCCGGCGGCCGCCATGGCGATCGCGTCGTTCAGGTCGGTCCTGGTCGCCGCGACCGTGGACACCAGGCTGGCCTCGGACAGGATGAACTCGATCGGGTGGATGCTCAGCGACTGGTCGGTGTAGCCGGTGCTGACGAACCGGCCGCGGGGGGCCAGCGACCGGATCCCCGCGGTCATCGTGCCGCCGGTCCCGACCAGCTCGAAGAACACGTCGGCACCCTGGCCGCCGGTGGCGGACCTGACGGCGCCGGGCAGCGTGGCGTAGTCGTCGCCCTGGCCGAGCACGATCACGTCTGCGGCGCCGTGCTTGGCCGCGAGGTCGGCCTTTCCGCCGGAGTCGGCGACGGCGATCACCGTCGCCCCGGCGCGGGCGGCCACCTGGACCACGAGGATGCCCACGCCGCCGATGCCGTTCACCACCGCGGTCTGGCCGGACTGCAGGCCGGACATCCGGGTGGCGTGCACGGCGGTCATGCCCGCGCAGGTCAGCACCGCGGCGGTGGGGAAGTCCACGGCGTCGGGCAGCACGGCGAGGTTCCGCTCCGGTGCCAGCACGTACTCGGCGTCGCCGCCGTCGCGGTTGAAGCCGAGCTGGCCGGGCTCCCTGGTGCACAGGTTCTGCCTGCCGAGCAGGCACTGCTCGCAGGCGCCGCAGAACAGCTTGTTGAACACGGCGACCCGGGTGCCGGCGGCCAGCGCGACGCCGGGCCCGGCCTGCTCCACCACGCCCGCCGCCTCGTGGCCGAGCGTCATCGGGTAGGCGTCCGGTTTGATCATCCCGTCGACGATGTGCAGGTCGGTCCCGCAGACGCCGGCCGCGTGCACCCGCACCAGCGCCTCTCCCTGGCCGGGCTGGGGTGTCTCGACGTCGCTGCCGCGCACGGTGAGATCCTGCTGGATCTGGATCGCCCGCATCGGCCCCTCCTTCCTTCCTGGCGCGGCCTGCCGGTCAGGCGGCCGCGAGCGCCATGTCCCAGAAATCGCCCTCGTAGCGGATCGAGATGCTGAAGACCGCCGACAGCCGGGCCCGCTGCCCGGCGTCGGCGGGGCCGGCCAGCCGGTCGAGCAGGCCGGTGGTCTCGGCCACCAGTGCGTCGTACTCGGCGTTGCCGAACATGCGGATCCAGTCCGCGTACACCGGGTCGTCCGGCACCGCGGCCATCAGCGGCTGCGCGATCTCGCCGTAGCTCCACTGGCAGGGGAGCAGCGCGGCGAGCCCGTCGGCGCAGCTGCCCGACGCGCAGACGTGCAGCAGGTGGCGGGTGTAGGCGTAGGTGACCGGGTGCAGCTCGGCGAGGCCGGGCAGCCGCCCGGCGTCGCCGCCGAGCCGGGCCAGGAACGCGAGGTTCGCCGGGATCTCCGTGGCCACGATCTGCCGCAGGAACCTGGACAGCACGTCGAGGGCGCCCGGGTCCGGCGCCTTGGCCGTGGCCAGCGCGATCGCGCGGGCGTAGTCCTCCAGGTAGCGGACGTTCTGCTCGAAGTAGCGGCGGAACGTGGGGTGCGGCAGCGTCCCGGCCGCGATCGCCCGGACCATCGGGTGGCTGACTGCGGCGGCCCACGCGTCACGCCCGGCGGCGCGCAGCGCCGCCGACACCGCCGGCCGCCCGGCCGGGGCGGAGCTCACCGTTCCCTGCCCGGTTCCGGGAGCGCGCGCAGCTGGTCATCGCGCACGCTGCGGATGTGCTGCCGCATGAACCGCTCGGCGTTCTCCGGGTCGCGGTCCCTGATCGCCTCGTAGATCCGCGCGTGCTCGTGCACCGACGCCTCGATCCGGCCGGGGATCTCGGTGGTCAGCCGGCCGATGCGGGCGAGGTGGGCGGCCAGGTTGTCCAGGATCGCGCGGATCCGGCGGTTCCTGACCTCCTCGAACAGCACCGTGTCGAATTCGGAGATCAGCCGCACCAGCTCGGGCCCGCCGCCCTCGTCGTTCAGCCGCAAGCACTCGCTGGCGACGTGGCCGAGGTCGGCCAGCCCCCTCTCGCTCATGGACTCGGCGGCCGACCGTGCCGCCGCCACCTCGATGATCTCGCGGAGCTCGTAGATCTCCTGCAGGTCGCGGGCGGTGTAGCGGGTGACGACCGCGCTGCGGAACGAGTTCAGCTCCACCAGCCCGTCCTGCTCGAGACGGCCGAGCGCCTCCCGGACCGGCGTCTTGCTTACGGACAGGCCCTGGGCGATGTCGGCCTCGCGCAGCGGCTCGCCGGGCGGGATCCGCAGGTCCACGATCGCGGCCCTGAGCTGCTCGTAGACGACGTCGGTCATGGTCCGGCGGCCGGAGAGCTCTCCAAACACCGAGGGGAGGGCCGCGTGGCTGCGGCCGCCGGTCGCTGGGCGGGTCATCGTTGCCTTCCGGCGGGCTGGGCGAGGGTCTTCATGACATCGGCGAAGGCGCGGACGGTGGCCATCCGGTCGGCGCCGAGCGGGAACACGTGCACCGAGTCCACGCCCGCGGCGAGCACGCCACCGATCCGCTCCGCCGCTTCCCTGGCGTCCCCGGAGAGGGCCATCTGCCGGACGAAACCGTCCGGCAGCAGGTCCGCGGCGGCCTCCGCCTCCTGGAACTCGCCGCCAGCGTAGCTGGCCCTGACGGCCTCGACGATGTCGGCGTCGAGGCCGGCCAGCCGGCACAGGTGCGGCGCCGTCTGCGGGAACCAGGCGGCGATCGACCGGCCCGCGGCGAGCGCGGCCGGGGCGTCGTCGCTGATCGCGCCGTAGGCGAACAGCGCGGTGTGCGGCCGGGGCCGGCCCGCGGCCTCCGCACCGCGGTCGATGTGCTCGAGCGCCCAGGTGACCGCGTCGGGGAACAGGCCGACCAGCAGGATCACCCCGTCGGCCAGGCGGCCGGCCAGCTCCAGGGTGCGCGGCCCGCTGGCCGAGACGAAGATCGGCAGCTCCGGCCTGGCACCGAACCGGAGCCTGGCGTGGTCGAGCGCGAAGCCGGGGGCGGTGACCGTGACCTCCTCGCCGGACCACAGCGCGCGGATCGCCTCGATCGCGCCGGCCAGGCCGGCCGGGGCGCAGGGCTTGCGGCCGAGGGCGAGCAGCGGCCGGTCACCGGCGCCGATGCCGAGGACGGCCCGCCCGCCCGAAACCTCGTCCAGCGTCGCGGCGGCCGCCGCGGTGATCGCCGGGTGCCTGGTCACCGGGTTGGTGACCGCGGTGCCGAGGCGGAGCCATGAGCTGTTCACCGCGGCCAGGGTCAGGTACACGTAGCTGTTGCGGGCGTGCAGGGAGGAGTCGGTGACCCAGAGGTGGCCGAAGCCGAGCGACTCGATCTCCCTGACCATGCCGGTGAAGGCGGCGGGCGGATCGACTCCCTGCAGGGCGACGCCGTAGCTAGGCGCGGTCATCTCATGGCCTCCCTCGCGGGCGCTTCGCCGGCTTCGGGAGGCGGTCCTCGCCGCCGGGGCACCGCTGACGCGGCGCTTGGCCCGGCGGCTGCAGCGCTGCGGGTGAGCCGATCGGGTTGGACAGAGGGTGTCTCATCTGCCGCCCCCCTCCCAGCGGAGGATCGTATCGGCGGCGCAGGACAGCCCCGTGGCCAGCGGCGCGGTGTCGATCCACTCCTCGGGAGTGTGCTCGCCCCCTCCGGTGGTGACGCCGATGGCGATCGCCGGCACCCCGGCGGCGTGCGCGGCGTTCGCGTCGGTGCTCGCCGCGGTGCGCGTGGCCTTCAGCCCGCACCCGCGCAGCGCGGCGGCCGCCGCGGCGGCCAG
>JASHPR010000031.1 GCA_030038015.1 Streptosporangiaceae bacterium | reverse complement strand
CGGTGCCGCCCGCCGCCGCCAGGAACACCGCCCACGCCGCCGTGGCCGCGGCGCCGACGTCGGCGGCCTCGACGGTCACGCTGACCCTGATCCGGACGTAGTCCTGGCCGTGCCTCGTCTCCGAGTCGATCTCGGCTTCGGCTACGGGCGGGCGCACCTGCCTGGCCAGCCGCTCCTCGAACCGGCCCGCGGCGGTGTTCCACGCACGCCAGCCGCCGGCGTGCGGGACGTCGAGCGACACCGCATACCGCTGGCCGCCTCGCCCGCGCCGCGGACCCATAACCGCGTCGGCCCCCCGTTCCCTGTGTCGCCGGCTCGCCGCCGGGCGCCCGGCCGCGCAGCGCCAGCCAGCGGCCGGCGCCTGCCCGCCCGTGATCATCCCCGGCGTCCCGGCCGGCAACCCGCCCGCCCCCCGATCAGCGAACCGGCGAGGGCCCGGCGGGCGGGTTGCTGACGCCGCCCGCTGAGCGGCTTAAGCTGCCAGCCGGAACGAGAGGAGAGGACATGGCGACGAGCGCCGCTGGCACGCCGCTTCCCGGCCGCCCGGTCGCCGTGTTCGACCTGGACGGAACGCTGCTGCGGGGCGACACGACGGCCGAGTTCATCCGCGGCCTGATCTTGCGGAGCCCGCCGCGGGCCGCCGTGGCGCTGGTGTCCGCCCCGGTCCTGGCGCCGTTCTTCTTCATCCCGCTGGCGCGGCGCTACGCGATCACCGCACTGCTCTGGATCGCCACCGTGGGCCTGGCAGGGGACCGGTTCCACGCCCTGGCCGAGGAGTTCGCCGCCGGGCACGCCGCCGAGGGCAACCGGATATCGGTCGTGCTTGACCGCCTGCACGCCCATCTCGTCGCGGGCGACCGGGTGGTCATCGCGACCGGGTGCGCGGACTGGCTGGCCGCGGCCACCTGCCGAGCGCTCGGGCTGGACGCGGTGGAGATCGTCGCGGCGCGCCTGCAGCAGGGGCGGCGCTTCGTGCGGCCGTCCCGGGAGTGCGCGATGTGGGACGCCCTGCCCACCTCGAGCCGCGCGTTCTCGTTCGGCGTGGAGAAGGTGCGCCGCCTCGTGGCCGCCGGGATCGCGATCCCGGTGGCGTACGCCTATACCGACAGCGTCACCGATCTCCCGCTGCTGCTCGCCGCCACCGAGCGGTACGTGGTCGACCCGGGGCCGCGGCGGCTGCGCCGCATCCAGGGCAAGGCCGGGGACGGCTGCGCGGCGCTGCGCTCCCCGCACTCCTCGCGCTCCCCGGGCTGACCGCGGAGGCCGTGGCGGATGCCGAACAGCGTGGTGGACTCCCCGCTGTCACTGGAGGAACAGCGGGGAGTCCACGACATCATTGCGGCGGCGCGTACCTGCCGCGGTCGGGTGTGCGGCAGAGCCACGTTCAGGGCCGCGGGGACGGGGGACTAGCGCACGATCGGCGCGCCCCGCTTCACCGCGTCGAACTCACCGGTGCCGTCCGGGATCTCGTCGGCGGGGTCCTGCGGGTACTTCTTGGCGCCCTCCACCGGCACCCACTCCGGGTGCCCCTGGCCCTGCGACATCTGCGTGATCTTCACGTAACGGGTGATGTCCGTCCAATGGGTTGCGACCAGCACCCCGAAGAGCACCGGAACCATCCACGGCCCGACCTTGCGGATCACGGGACACCCTCCCAACTCGTCGCCTTGTCGCCCGTCTCGGCAGATCACGCAGTCTTGCCCCCGGTGCGGCTGGCTAATCATGGCCGCCGGCGGATCGGCCCGCCCAGCCGCCTGCTGCCCCGGGCAGATCCCGCTATGGAGGGAATACGCACATCTCTGCTTGCCTGCCTGCAACCGCGGCGGGCCACAGCCGCGTTTGCGGGCCGATGCCCTCGAGCAGGCGGATGACTTGACCGCCCGCCGGAGGGCATGGCGCGCTCAGGGACCGGGACCTTCGTCCCTGGGAGGACCGGAACGCCCGGGCAATACTTCGAAATTGGGGCGCTGGCTGCTGCGCTAGCCCAGCGCTAGCCCGGCTAACGGCAGCGTCAGTACTGAACCGACCCGCCCGGGTTGGCCAGCTAAGGAGATGCCATGACTCAGGACGGCAAGCACGACGGCAAGCACGACGAGAGGCTGGTTCTCTACACCGCAGCGTACGGAAATGTCGAAACCGCCCTAGGCGTCCTCGACACCATCGAGCAGATGCACAAGGACCAGGCGCTCGGCACGTACGACGCGGCCGTGATCGATAAGGAGAACGGCAAGCCTCACGTCGCCAAGAGGATGGATCGGCCCCGCTACCGCGTCGTCCCCGAGTGGTTCGGGCGCGGGGCTCTGCCTCGCAAGGAACTGCATGAGGCGGCCCAAGAACTCACAGCTGACGAGGCAGGGGTCCTCGTGATCGGCGAGCCCACCATCGGGAAGGCGCTCGACAAGGCTCTTGCAGGCGCCGCCAAGGTTGTGAAGCACGAGGTGGAGGCCGGCATCGACGAGATCACCAGCGAGTTGCAGGAAGCGCTCAAAGGCTGACCGCGCCGGCCATGTGCTTGGCGAAGGCGTGCTCGCCGGGTCCGTCAGGTCGCGGCGTGATGCTTCCGGCCGGCTCGCGGGCTGCGGGCGGGGCGCGTTGACGAACGCGCGGACCCGGCGCCGACGATCATCTCAGCGTGATCCCGTGACGTGCGGATGCATGCATTGCTGACAGCAGTAATGCAGGCATCCCTGGCAGCCGCAGCCGCAGATGGTGGCTGGCGGCGACAGTCGCCCACCAGCAGCGCGGCAGCTCGACGAGCGAAATCGCCGACAGGCATGTAAAGGCAATCGTCTCGTCACGGTCCCGGGAGCCGTGAGGCGAACTCGCCGCGGCGTACGGGGACCATAGAAAGGACAGAGCGATGGGCGACTCTCTCGCGTACGGCGGAATTGGTTCAACAAGCCGCGATCAGGCTCACACCCTGTTCGGGCAGACGATGGGGCTCGTCGCGGCCACGGCGGGGTTTTTCACGCTCGGCGCCTACCTGGGACGTCACCTCTCCAACGGCTGGTCCTTCGTGGCGTTCATCGCCGCGTTCGCGTGCCTGATCGGCATGAGATTCACGGTGCGGCAGTCCGAGTCGGTGACAACCAGCCTGCTCTTCGGGGTGGGCCTGCTGCTCGGGCTGGGGATGTCATCGCTCCTGGCGTACTACGCGGGCACGAACCCGCAGGCGGTGTGGGAGGCGGGCGGCGCCACCGCGCTGTTCATCGCCGGCTTCGGCGCCGCTGGGTACGCTACCCGGCAGGATCTGTCTGCCCTTGGCCGCGTCTGCTTCTGGGCGTTGGTCGCGCTCATCGCGTTCGGCATCGTGATGATCTTCGTCAGCATCCCGGGCGGGTGGCTCGGCTACTCGCTGCTCGGGCTGGTGATCTTCGCGGGCCTGACCATGTTCGATTTCCAGCGGCTGCGGCGCTCGACGGAGATCGACTCCGCGCCGTTCATGGCCGCATCGATTTTCCTCGATGCGCTGAATGTGTTCCAGTTCCTCCTGCAGCTCATCTGGAGGCGGAGAGATTGATACCTCCAGCTCGGTGAACCCGGCCAGCCGGGCCTCGGCATCCGCCGGCCGCGGGTCGTCGCCAGTGGACGCCGCATACATAACCCCAACAGCCGGCCCCCAACCCTGACCGGCACGCCGGCACATCCGCGCAGCCGCGGGATGTCCCGGGACGGCCCGCCGCCCTTCTCACGAATGGGAACCCGCTGCTGGCTGCACCTCCAGGCCAGCCTCGCGGATCACCTCCTTGATGCGGCCGTAGACGTCCTGGAGCTGTTCCGGTGTGATGTCCTTGCGGACCAGCGCGATGACCGGCTGGGCGTTGTCCACGGCATGCTGGAGCAACTGCCGGACAGCTAATGCCTGGCCGGGAGTCCATTGCTCGGGGACGGCTATCTCAATGTTCATGATTTCACGGTGCGATGCCAGCCTGTGACCCTGCAGAGCCATCCGTCCCGGCTCCCGGGACCTTCGTCCCTGGTGCGTAGACCATGGCCAGCGGGCCCGGGCCTCGGCTGGCAAGCGCCCGGCGGCGTGCTGGCCTGCCTTGCCCCATAGATCGATTCGATCCATGCTGCTCACAGGCCGAAGTCAAGGCCCGGCGGGTCCAGGACCTGAACACCGCCGCGGTGCTGCCCGACCCGCGGGCGGAACGCCGTCGGCGGCTGGCCGAGCCGGACCTGGAGTTCCGGGCCTTCGGCACCCGGCGGCGGCTGCCTGTTTCCTCAACCCCGCAACTGACTGGGACGGTCCTGGGACGCCTGGCAGGCCGAGCGATACCAGCGCGGCGAGATCAGCCAACAGCCGGGCTGCACCGGCAACCCACTCGGGCCACGCTGACGACCGCCCATGCCACAGCGCACACCGGGGCCGTTCAGGATACTGGGCGCCATGGCGGTGCTGACGGGTCCATTGTTACCAGCACCCCTTCCAGGTGGCGGTGCGGGAGCTGGTGAATCGGCCGCAGCCTTCTGGCGCCCCGGGGCCGCGGCGGCGTTTCGCCTGGCTACCTGGCAGCCCCCGGGCGCAGGAAGCGCTCGGCTCCCCAGTAATCAGTGCCGAAGCGGACGGCGGTGATCCGCACCGGGGTGGCGGCGTCGTAGGCCTCGATCATCTGCTGGTGCCCGATGTACATGGCCACGTGGTAGATCGAGTCCGGGTCCTGGCTGGTGGCGTAGAACAGCAGGTCACCGGGCTGCAGATCGTTCGTGCTGACCATGCGGCCGCCCCCGTACTGCGCCTGGGCGCTGGCGTCGCGGGGAATGGTGATGCCGTTCACCTGGTAGATGAGGGAGGTGAAGCCCGAGCAGTCGAACGCGAACCCGGAGCGCCCGGCCCACAGATACGGCGTGTCAAGGAACCGCTCGGCGTAGGCCACCAGGCTGGCACCCGTGGGGTACGGGATATCACTGGCCGACCGGTAGACGGCCGCGTCGCGGGCGGACAGCCATCCGGCGCCGCCGCCGGGCATCGCGACCCGGATCGCCTGGCCGGCCCGGGCCAGCACCGGCAGCCGTGTGCCCGCGCTGATCTGCATGTTCTCCCGCGTCAGTGCGGAGTTGTCATACAGCCATGCGGTCGGCGCCTGGACGAGGGCAAGAGGCAGGCGGCTCTGCAGCGCCGCGAACCCCTGGCCAGCGGTGAGCTGCACGCCGGGCACCCAGCCCGGATAGCCGAGCCGGTTCTTGGGCGTCGGCTGCCCCGGCACCGCTACCTCGTCCCATCCCGCCTGCCTGGCGAGGATGTAGACCCGGGTGCCGTATAGCGCCTGGGTCTGGGTCAGGTTGTCATCGGTGAGGCCGAGCTTGTCAGCCAGCGACATGCCGCTGAGCCAGCGCGGGATATCGACCGGATTGGTCAGCGCCGGCTGATCGACCGGCCGCGGACTGGCCGGCGCGGTCCAGACCGTCGCGACCGAGACGTCGACGTAGGCGCTGGGCGGCCAGGCCGCTGCGGAGGATCCGGGTGCGGCGGCTCCGGCTGCCGGCGACGCCCGGGCAGACATCGCTGCCG
>JASHPR010000409.1 GCA_030038015.1 Streptosporangiaceae bacterium | reverse complement strand
GCGACCGGGATGATGAGCATGCCGTCCTTCTCGTACGCGGTGCCGAACGCGCGGCGCACCGAGAGATTGTCCGCCGCCTTCGCCAGGAGATTCTCCACGTCCACGTCAAGCGCCTCCTCTCCTCCTGCTGCCAGTTCGGTCGTGCCGCGTCGGTGGGGCCAGCGTCCTGCCGGATCGACACCGTGCCACCGGGTGTGAAATGCGTGCGAGTGCTCAGCGTGGCGGGAGCACTAGCCAGCATCGTTCCCCAGGCCGGCTCTCGGTACCAGTGCAGGCAGCCCGGGCCCATCACGGAAAGTGCGCATCTGCGCGGTACGAGCGTCAGGCTTCCAGCGCCGAGCGCCGAGTATGCGCTCCTGGCCGACGACTCGATGACTACTGGACGCGGATCCCAGAACATCCCGTTATGCGCTCGATGACGTCGGAACGACGTGGTGGGCTGTGCAAGTTGGAGGCCATTTCTCACAGCGGATATGTACGAAAGGGTGGTGCCCCAGGGGGATCTCAGCTTGGCTGTGTGCGCGTCGAAGGCACTCCTGTCGTGCGGGTTCGTCAGGAGTGAATGCGGCCATCCGGGCCAGCTCAGGGTCACGCATCTGATCGATCAGCGCGTCGGGGTCAGCGTCCGCGACCGGCCGGCGATGCGCTGTCCGGCCGGACGATCTCGGCCAGCACGGGCGCATCGGCGGCATCCGAGTTCGCACCCGAGACGGAGTCCCGTTCCCGGTACCGGGCCACCGGCATAGGGTTCACCGGGAACACCTCATACGCGGCCGATCTCGATCCCGACCCTCCCATGCCCGGCCGCCTCGCCCTCGGGCGGGTCCGCCCATCCGGCCGGCACCGCACGCGCGGAACTGGAGGCGTTTCACCGGTGCAGTCCTGCCTGGCCTGGCACACCGCCCCGGACCGTCACGTTGGCGTGTACCAGAGCCAGCCGCTTGCGCCGTACTTGTAGCAATTCACGTAGCCGTCGCTGGTGTCCATATGCAGGTATGCGCTGCTGATACCGTTATCAACAGCGTAAAGGTTCTCGTAGTACGAGTCGGTGGCATTGTATTGCACCGCTATCCACGTTTCCTTCAGTGCGGTACTACCCGAGCCAGTGCAGGCCAGTTCCACGACGATATTGCCCACGTTCGGGTCGTCCTTGAGACATAGCCCGGTGGTGACATCCTCCAATTGGTCACCGGCGGTATAGGCGTAGCCGTATCCGTCTGGGTAGGGCTCGGTGAAAACCTGCGCCCCGGGGTCGTTGGGGACGATGCACATAACGTCATTATCGATTTTGACCGAGTTGCACATCTCAGCGCCTACTATTAGCGCCGCCGCCGGGCTCGACGCGGCCGTTACCGCGATGCAGCCGCCGGAGATCACCACCATCCCGGCCACGATGGCCGGGATCCATCGCCTGATCCTCATGCCGTTCCCTTTCCCTTGACGATAAGGCAGCGAAGGCTGACCTTTCCTCGGCCCTGCGCGGCTACTACCTGGCCGCGACCGCATTCGCTGCGTCAAACGGACACCCGCATGGCGGAGCCTCTCGCCGCCGACGGCAACTGACTCCGGCGCAGGCCCCCGATCACCGCGCCGAGGCGCCGCGGCTGCCGCGTGCGGAAGGTCTGGCCGTTGCCGTTAAAAGGGTGTCGCGGATGCTGGCGCCAGGCCAGGCACTCTTGCCTGCACACTTATCTGCACAGTTCACGGGCTTTCTGCCAGAATCTGCCCCAGAGGCGAGAAACCCTGGAGTTCGGAGGGCGGGCCGGTGACCGCAGACCAGGGCCAGGCGGAGATCCGCTTCGGCCTGCTGCTGCGCCGGCACCGGCTGACCCGCGGCCTCAGCCAGGAAGAGCTCGCCGAACTGTCAGGGCTCAGCGTCCGGGCCATCATCAACATGGAGCGCGGCAAGACCATCCGGCCCTACCGCGACTCGGTCCGGGCACTGGCTGATGCCCTTGATCTCCCAGGGCCGCAGCGCGAGCAGCTGATTGCCGCGTCCCGCCGGTGCGCCAACAGCAGCCCTGCTGCCGGACGGGAAGCCTCAGGAGCCGCGTGCGGACAGTCGCCGGCCGTGCCGAGGCAGTTGCCGGCAGGGGTGCGGCATTTCGCGGGCCGGGCCCGGGAGTTGGAAACGCTCTCGGCGCTCCTGGACGGGGCTGCTGACGCCGGTGCGGCCGTGGTGATCTCAGCGGTCGGCGGTACCGCAGGAGTGGGCAAGACGGCGCTGGCCGTGCACTGGGCGCACCAGGTAGCAGACCAGTTCCCGGATGGGCAGCTGTATGTTGACTTGCGAGGGTTCGGCCCTTCTGCCGATCCGATCCCGCCCGCGGATGCGATCCGCAGGTTCCTGAATGCGCTCGGGGTCCCGGCCGACCAGGTGCCATCCAGCGCCGATGCTCAGCAGGACCTGTTTCGCAGCCTGCTCGCCCGCAGGCGGATGCTGATGGTCTTGGACAACGCCCGGGATGCGTCGCAGGTGCGGCCGCTGCTTCCCGGCGGCCAGGGTTGCGCCGTAGTGGTGACCAGCCGTAGCCAGCTTGCCAGCCTGGTTGCGGTCGAAGGTGCGCATCCGCTGTCCCTTGACGTGCTCACCGCGCCGGAGGCACGGGAACTGCTGGAGCGGCGCCTAGGCCCGGAACGGATCGCTGCCGAGCCCGATGCGGTCACCGAGCTGACGGAGCTGTGCGCGCGGCTGCCGCTGGCATTGGCCATCGCCGCCGCCCGTGCTGCCTTGCACCCCGGCATGTCCATCGCCGCTTTGGTCATGGGGCTGCGGGATGCCAACGAGCGGCTCGGTGCTCTTGAAGCGGGGGAGGCCGTCGGCGTGCGGGCGGTGTTCTCATGGTCGTACCGGCATCAGCTGGAACCGGCCAGGCGGATGTTCCGGCTGCTCGGCATCCACCCAGGACCCGACATTACTGCGGCCGCAGCTGCCAGCCTGGCCGGGGTCAGCCTGGCTCAGGCGTGCAGGACGCTGGGCTGGTTGACGGAGACAGGCCTGCTCACCGAGCATGCTCCGGGCCGGTTCCGCTTCCATGACCTGCTTCGCGCCTATGCCGTTGATCGCGCTCGCGCCGAAGACGGGCAGTCGCAGCAGCGCGCCGCCATCCACCGCGTGCTGGATCACTACCTACACTCCGCCTATTCCGCCGCCCGGGTGCTCCAAAAGCACCCTGCCGCGATCACGCTCGATCCACTTCAGCCTGGAGTAGCACCTGAGCGCGTTGACGATTACGAGCAGTCGATGGCATGGTTCGAAGCTGAGCACCAGGTGCTGGTAGCTCTCGTGGACCTAGCGGTAAGGACCGGCTTTGACACCCACGGGTGGCAACTCCCAATGACGCTCCCAGCGTATTTTGATCGTAAGGGCTATTTGCGCAGCTTCACGGCCGTCCAGCAGGCGGCGCTCGCCGCCGCTGAGCGGCTGAGCGATCGCAAGGCGCAGGCCCTAGTTCATCGCAGCATCGGCAGCTCCGACGTCCGGGTGGGGGCCTATCAGGACGCTGAGCGCCACTACGAACAGGCGCTCTGTTTGTACCGGCAGCTCGGCGACCGCGCCGGCCAGGCACGCGTACACCTGGGCATCGGCTTCTCCCGCGACCAGCAGCGCCGTTACCGCGAGGCGCTCGCACACTGCGCTCAGGCCCTGACCCTGTACCAGTCAGTGGACGACCGGGCATGGCAGGCCATCACCTTGAACAACATCGGCTGGTGCCATGCGCGGCTCGGCGACTACCGGGAGGCGCTTGCATGCTGCCAGCAGGCGATCGGCTTGCACCAAGAACTCGGCGACCAGCACAGCGAGGCCCATGCTTGGGACAGCCTCGGCTACGCCCACCACCAGCTCGGCCACCAGGCTACAGCGGTCTCCAGCTATCAGCGGGCCCTGACGCTCTTCCGCCAGCTTGGCGACCGTGTCAACGAGGCCGAAATTCTTGACCATCTTGGTGACGCCCACCAAGCCGACAGCGAGCCGAAGCTTGCCACAGATGCCTGGCAACAGGGCGTGGCTATCCTCGACGAACTGCGCCACCCCCGCGCCGAACAGCTCCGGCGCAAACTCCAGCGAATCAGCGACAACCTGCCACGGTGACACTGGCGCCATGGGCCGGTAGCGGCGGCCGCGCTGATCACCGCCCAGAGAGAAGCGCACCGCATTCGTGCCGCGGCGGCTGGTTCCGGCTGGCGTCGGCCTGACGGGCGCAGATGGTGCTGCTGTCCGCGCAGGGCATGGACGTGACCGCGAAGATCAATGCTTCTATGTCCTGGATGGCGAGATCCATCTGCTGCGGAGACGACGCCTTCGACGCCGGGCGGGCAGCTTCGTGTTCCTGCCGCGGGGCCGCCCGCACCGGCGCAGCTGGCCAGCGCTTACCGGTGCCTGGGCAGACATCGGGACGCGGCACGCCAGGCAAACGACGCTCTCCTGATCAGCCGCAGCCAGCGCGATGAATACAACGAGGCGGCCGCGCTGCAGGCGCTCGGCCTGGCACTTGCCGGGCTCGGCGATCTCGGCCGGGCCAGGTCCTGCCTGGCAGGCGCGCTCGCACTGGCTTCCAAGCTCGGCATCCCCGAGGCGAAACAAATCGCCCTGGATCTCGCCGGCCTGACCGACGCCTCTGGCACTCCGCCGTCGACCCCGTCGCCGGCCCGGCCGGCCGCGGAGTGAGCAGCAGGCGCAAGATCCCTCGCACATGCAGCGGTCCCGAGGTTGGACCGACTGGTGGTCGTCGGTGGAGGGGTAGTGGTCGTCCATCAAGGCCGGGTAGATCAGGACCCGGTTGATGAACCCCTGCAGTTCCAGATTCCAGTCGAACCACCACCGCACTTGGTCGTTATGCGTGGCGCCCGCCGTCGGTCTGTCTCGACCCTTGATTGATGCAGAACGGCGGCTTGGCGTATCGGATGACGCGGTGCTTTGATCCACGCTCCGTAACAGATCCACCCTCAGATGCTGCGGCCTGGACAGGTGGACCAGCCCCTGGCTGAGGCTATCGGCGGCGTAAACGCCTTACCCCTGCCAGTCCTCCAGCCGCTTCTTCAGGTACTGGCAGCTTTGCGGCACTTCCTTGCGTGCTTGCCGGGCGACCACCGGCAGGATCATTTTGGCCGATCCCATGACAGCGGAAGTCCAGCTTCGATTCCCACCCGTGCCGCGGTGACCGGCTACGCGGTCCTCGTTCTCCACAGCTCCTGGCTCGCGAGCCGGGCGCCTTCAGCCATCGCGGCGAGCTTCGCCCAGGTGATCTTCGGGTCCACCGGGACGAAGGCGGCGAAGGTGGCGAAGCCGCAGTCGCTGCCGGCGATCACGTTCTCCCGGCCGACCACACCCGCGTAGCGGGCGATGCGCTGCGCGACCAGCTCGGGATGCTCGATGTAGTTCGTCGTGGAGTCCAGAACGCCGGGGATGACAACCTTGCCCTCAGGCAGCTTCACCTCCTCGAATACCGTCCACTCGTGTTCGTGGCGCGGATTGGCCGCCTCAAACGAGACCGCCATCGGCCGGGCCGCGAGCACCAGGTCGATGATGTCGGCCAGCGGCACGTCGGTGTCGTGCGGGCCTTCGTAGTTGCCCCAGCACAGGTGCATCCGCAGCCGGTCCGGCGGGATGTCGCGGGTGGCGTGGTCGAGTGCTTCCAGCCGCTTAGCCACCACCCGCCGGAACTCCGCCGTGGTCATCTGTGGCCCGATAGCCCATTCGCAGGCCAGGTCGGGGCAATCCAGCTGCAGGACCAGGCCGGCCTGGTGGATAGCGTCGTACTCCTGCTTCATCGCATCGGCGAGCGCGAACAGATAGTCCTCAGTGGCCGGGTAGTAGCGGTTGGGCATGAACATCTCGATGACACCCGGCGACGCCGCCGACATGAACACCTCGGTCGCCTCGCCGGCGGCCTCACGCAGGTTAGCGATGTCCGCGTCGACGAGCGAGGTGCCCAGGTAGGCCACCGGCCCATCACAACTCGGATTGGCCATGATGGCCGCCAGGCCCGGGTCGGCGAACATTTTCTGGGCGAACTCGGGAAAGGCCTCGAAGCCGCGCAGCTGCAAGGGGACCGGCTCACCGGTGAAACCCGACAGCCGCTCGGTCACGTAGGTGGCGTAGCTCGGCTTGCTGACCTCGCCGTCGTTGACGATGTCCACGCCCGCGTCACGCTGGCGCCGGACCGTTTCCGCCACCGCCGCCCGCACCGCCTGCTGATCGTGACGGTCGCCCATGCCCGCAGGCCGGGGCAGGCTGCCAGTGTGCGTGGTCAATACCCGCTCGGTGCTCGTCTTCACTTGCCCTTTCCCCCTTCACGATGTGACCCAGCCTAAAGGGCCGAACGGCGCGTCGGCCCAAAGATGCTCTCGGGCCGTTCCAGGGTGTAACGGCAGGCTGACGCTGTCGCCGTTTCACAGAGCTGGCTAGGACCACCGGCCGTTAGCGTGACGGTGGCGGTGGTGGAGAGGGCGGCCACCTGATCACGCTGCACCGCATGGACGGAGTACTGCGGGCACCCGCCGGTAAGGCGCCCGGCGATCGCTGGTTCTGCCCTGACGTCACGGCATGCCCGCCACGAAGCGACCCACCCCCGAGGACACCGTGACCGCCCGCCGCGTCCTGCTCGACGGGCTCTCCGGTGACGCTGACATCTTCGGGCTGGTAACCGAGGTTGCGCCGCTGCACCCGCGAGACAACACCTTCCCCGGCGAGGTGTTCCTCCAGATCGCCGCGGACGCGCTGGACTGGTGCGGGGCCAGCCGGGCTGACCCGCTGCCCTTGCAGGGACTACACGAGCGGTTCCTGCCCGACTGCGCCTTCCGCGGTCGGCAAAACACAATGCTCCAGTACGCAGTGCTGGCCGCAGCGGCCCTCCGTGGCGGGACCGAACCGGACCTGCTGGACGAGGTCACCTGGTGGCAGACCGACGACTTCTGGCGGTACTCCCTGTTCGCGGCCGCCGCCTGCATCCGCGCCGCCGCCAGCCGGGCGGGCGTGCCGGTACGCCAGGCATGCCTGGACCTAGCCCAGCGCCCCGGCCACCCAGCGCCATAACGACCATTCGGGACGCAGTGGAAGCAGTCATTTGACAGTGCAGCGGCCGACCATATCGGCGGCACTGCGCGCGTTCTCGAGAGCGGTCACGCCTCTTTGTCAGCACTGCCAGACAGCATGGGGTCATCGGGCTGCGATGGTCAGCGGCTAACATGCTCACGCTCGGCCTCGTTGAGGCCGCTGCCGCCGCCCGCCCGCTACCTGTCGGCGCGCTCATGCCGCTCACCGGGTCCGCGGGTAGTTCAGGTACGACTCGCCGCGCGGTGACAACCGGTAGCCGACGTCGAGGCTGACGGTCAGCCCGAGTTCCTTCAGCCGCCTGACGTGCTGCTTGAAGTCCTGCCGCTCCCAGCCCATGGCTTCGGCCAGGACCGTGGACACGATGCCGGGCCGGTCAGCGATCAGCGCGAGCACCGCGCCGGTCCACGGCCTGCGGCTGCTTGAGGTGTCCATCCGGGCCAGCCCGGCTGTGATCGTGGCGACGTCCGCCTCGGTCAGGCTGGCGGCGCGGGCCAGCTCTTCCCTGGGGTCTGGCCCGTCGATTCGCCGCAGCCGGATGCGGTAAACCGGCAAAGCCGGATCACCGCGCAGGCCGGCCAGCAATTCGCCGGCGCTGGCGTACCCGGCCTCGCGTGCCTGGGCAGCGTCCACCGACTCGACTTCGACCAAGCCGGTCCCGGTGCGGTAACGGCGGCCGGGCACGACCTGGCTGCGCTTCCACCGCCGGAAGGCCAAGACGACCGCACCGGAGTGGATCCCGCAGCCGCTGCTCGAACCGCACGCCCCGACCCTACTGACAGCACGGCAGTCCGCGTCACGCTCTGCATCAGAGATGGTCAGCCTTAGCCGGATGAATGGGTTCGAAGCACCACATCTGGCCAGATGCGAAACTATTTATTGCTGTTGCGACGGCCCCGGTCCCGGCAGGCAACGCATGTCACTGGCGGCAGGCGGCGTCGGCAGGCAGGAGCACGCAGAGCGCGGCACCTCCGTGCCCGCCGCGCGGACACTGGATTGGAGGGACCTTGACCGCTTCCGCCACGGCAATCACCACGCCGAATCCGACCATAGATCCGACCCAGCCAACCACGATCGAGAAGCCCCCCGGGCTCTTCCTGAAGTTCGCCAACTGGGTCTCCGAGGCGATGGGGCGCCCGCTCAACATCGCGTTCTGGCTCGTCCTGGTAATCGCGTGGACGCTGATCTTCGCTCTCGGCGGGCCCTACCTTGCATCCGGTTCGTGGCTGCCGAAGTGGTTCGCCTCGACCGGCTACAACTTCCCGCTCAACCTGATCACGACCGTGGCAGAGCTGTTCATCGGCTTCCTCGTCGCGGCCGCGGCCAACCGGGCGCAGGAGGCGCTGACCGTCCTGCTCGCGCACATCCGCGCCACCGTGGAGCGTGACGGCGCAATCGAGCGAGGGCTCAGGGAGGCAATCGCGGAGAACACCGAGCTGACCAAGCAGGTGCACGATCTCCAGGTGACCATGTGCCAGCAGATGGCCCTCATCGACGAGATCCGCCGCCACGTTGCCACGCTTCCGGCGGACGCCGGGCCGTTTCCACCGCCACCTTCAGGATCACCCAAGCCGGGCTGATCAACCGGCGGGCGGGCATCGCCCGCGCAACAAGGGGCCAGCCGGCAACTCGGCTCGCTCTGGCCCGGCGTAACGATTCTGCGCGCAGAACATCCGGATCCGGAGCAACTCCCTCTAGATCAGAAGAGAGTCATCGGCCGACCATATCGGCGGGTCGGCGCGCGTTCTTCCTGACCTTCCCGATCACTCAGCGTGACCCCTTTCGACGTGACCGGCGCGGCGCGACTGGTCTTGAGGTCCTGCTGGGCGAGGTGCCTGTCGATGCTGCGGGCGAACAGCGCGGCCGTGGCGGCAAGATCTCGGCGGGCCAGGCGCGCGCCCTATGCGGCATGATCGGATGTTCGTTCAAGGTGTCTGTTGGGGCCTGGTGTTTCAGGGTTATCCGCGCCCAGTTGCCTGAGCCTGGATGAAGCTGAGCAATCGGGCGTGCTGCTTGAGCAGCGTGGCGGTGACTCCTGGCTCTAGGTCTGTCATATCGCTGAGCGCGGCGGGGATGCGTGCCAGCACGTCAGTCATTCCGGACACAGTGGCCTTGGCGTCCCCCGATGTCCATGCTTCGTTCGGGGCATTGATGACTGCGGCGTTCACCAGCCGGTCAGCCACTTCCTGCGTGCAGCCGAGGCCGACCTCGATCAGGTCACTCCAGCGGCGTCCCAGCGTTCGCAAGCCTGCCCAGGAGCGGTAGCCGAAGAAGATCGACTCCCACTGCCGGAGGGTGAACTCCTCCCACCCCAGAACCGCAACATCGTCCGGGTCGTGGTCATACACGAGCCAAGGCTACGGCTGCGGCCATCGGAACCCGCACGGGGAACCGCGATGATCCTGTCCGCGGCAGATGAGTGCGTTCCGCAGGGACGGCGTCGAGCAAGATCGACGCGCGGCCAGGGGCAAGGTCGTACGTCGTCTGGGCTGTTGCGGCATCGTCAGAGCGCTCCGGTCTCGATCTTGGGATGCCTGAAGTCTTCGTGCTCTCCTGGCGAGGGCCGGATTTGGGCGCCGCTGGCGGACGGGGAGGTGTCAGGCGGCGGGTCGTGCCGCGGGCGGTGGCTGCCGAAGCCGGTCAGGACGGCCTCGAGCAGTGGGAGGGCGTGCACGACTTTCCGTGAGCGGATCGCGAGGTCCCAGAGGGGCTCGAATTTCTTCCATCCGCCTGCGTAGGCCAGGTGCCGCAGGCGCCCGCGGATTGTTTGCTTGGTGGCGGCTCCGGTCCAGATTGATCCCCACCGGTAGAAGTCCCTGTAGGCCCGCCAGTAACCGGATTCCAGGGTCGCGGCGTCCATGCCGGCCGGGCGGAAGACGACATGGCGGGTGTCATACAGGTCCCAGTCGCTGTGCAGGATGCGGCCCTCGGCGGTCATCCGGGCGTGCAGGACAGTGTCGGGGTAGGGCGTGAGGATGTGGAAGGTGGCTGTCTCGATTCCCTGGCTGATGGCCCATCCGACGGTCCGGTCGAAAACGTCCGGGCCGTCGTCGTCCATCCCGTATACGAAGCTCGCGTTGACCATGACGCCGAGGTCGTGCAGGCGGCGGACAGCTGCGTCGTAGTCGCGTCCGATGTTCTGGTACTTGCGCTGCCCGGAGAGGTTTGCGGCGTTGACGGTCTCGAATCCCACGAACAGGCTCCGCAGCCCGGAGGCTGCGGCTTTCTCCAGCAGGCCCGGGTTGTCCAGGACGGTCCTGACGGTTCCGGCTGCCTGCCAGAGCCGGCCCATCCCGGTCATGCCGTCGAAGAGGGCTGCGGCGAATCTGGGGTTGCCGAACAGGTGGTCGTCGAGGAAATACAGGTGGCGTCCGGGCAGCCGGCCGATCTCCGCCAGGGCGTCATCGACGGCCTGGGTGTAGAACTGCTTGCCGCCCTGGAAGAACGCGACCTTGTAGCAGAAATCGCACACATGCGGGCAGCCCCGCGACACGACGATGGAGTTGGGCACCAGGTACAGGTGCCGCTTGATCAGGTCCCGCCGGACCGGCGGCAGGCCCGCAAGCGTGCGCCGCCGGGACTCATACCGGGACCGCGGGCAGCGCGCCCGGTAGTCCGCCAGGAACTGCGGCCAGGTGTCCTCGCCCGGGCCCAGGAAGATCGTGTCGGCGTGCCTTGTCGCCTCCTCGGGCAGCGAGGTGACATGCAGCCCGCCCAGGCATACGTGCGCGCCGCGGGCACGGTAGCGGTCGGCGATCTGATAGGCCCGCCGGGCGGAGGTGATGTACACCTGGATCACCACGACGTCAGGCTGGTCATCGAACCGCAGGGTCTCGACGTGCTCGTCGGAGATGACGACCTCATCGGCGGGATCGAGGTAGCCGGCCAGCGTGGCCAGGCCCAGCGGCGGGAACAGCGAGTACTTGATCGGGCGGAAATGCGGGCTCGTGGCCTCGGTCAGGGCGGGCAGGATCATCCGGACGCGCATCGGCGCTCCTCGGCTTGAGGGAATGGTGGACGTCAGAGTCCCGCGAGGCCTCTGCCGGCTGCAGTCAGGCAGGACCTCCGGCCCTCACGGGAATGCTGGAGCGGATCAGGCGGGTGATGGTCAGCAGCTGCCGCCGGAAGTAGCCCGCTCCCGGCGAGGAGCTGAAGCGGACAAGGCCAGCAATTAGGCGGGCCGACTGCCGCAGGATCGTCCTGGTCTTGTGCTGATGCTCGGAGTGATCGTGGATCCAGCAGTACATCATCGCCAGGTTGAAGGTCCACAGCAGGAACGGCAGCTCACCGGCCAGGTCCTCCGGCACCCGCGGCGTGCAGCCGTCGATCACCTGCGCGAACAGGGCGATCCCGTCGGTGCGCAGCCCGGTCAGGTCGGCGCTCGCCCTTCCACTCCCGGAAACAGCGTCAGCGGTATGAGCAGGCTATTCCTCAGTTCGGTCTCGATCAGCATCTCGCGATCACGAAACGCAGGCTGGTCTCGGCGGGCGATTTTCATACACCTGACTATCAGATCCGCGCGCTCGGGGAGGGCAGCCGGGAGCAGGTGCTGGCAGTTCTCAGCGGCCGCATCTGCGCTGAGGGGTTCAGCGAGCCCCGCCCGGATGCATACGTGGGCTCCGTGCATGTGACATATCGGCGGACCCGCGGCGCGATCACGCCGGGCGGCATAGGTATGGTCTCGGCAGTTAGCTAGACGCCGGGCTACAGGATCGGCAGGAGGGGCCCGGTGGTCCCGAATGGGCACACCGGCCTGATCATCTCCTTCTGCGGCGTCCAGTACTAACACATATCCTGTCCGTAGGGCATGCGGAACTGAGGCTCCGTGAGACTCGCTCATCGGCAGATGCGCACGACGTCAGCGCACAGATTGACCTGATCGGTGTGCCGTGGCCGATGATCGGTGAGCAGCCGTCAGCCGCGCAGATCGGCGGTTCCCGCGTGTGGGTGCGGCAGTGGCCTTGACAGATCGTGAGGGCATCGGTGGTCCTGGCCGATACCGGCGCCCGCTTGCGGGCGAGCGCCCGTGAGCCGCTCCGGTCGGCGGCACTGTGCGTCCTTTCCGCGTGCGTGGGTCAATGTGCCGCAGCGGTCCGTCGTGTCCTCACAGCGTGTGGTGCATCCAGACGTTCGGCTCCCAGTAGCTGCCGCGGTCGTGCTCGCGGTCAATGTGCACGGTGGCAAGCCCGCCGGGGAACCAGTAGTCGCCGCTGTCGGGGAAGCTCATACCCGTCCAGGATTCCCACTCGGTCGTGGTGCCCGTGATCCGCAGCGACAGCGGTTCGGGTTTCAGCACGGCGGCTCCCAGCCGCTCGTGGACGCGCATCCAGGGGTCAAACAGCCGGCCGTCTGGGCGGCGCCAGCAGGCGAACCGCTCGATGGGCACCAGCGGATAGCGTTCCTTCCAGCTCGGCCGGACCGGCGCGATCAACGTGTCCAGACCGTGGCGGCGGGCGATGTCGCCCATCGCGCGCACGGCGGCCGCGCTGACGCCTCGGCCCTGGGAGTCCCGCGGAACCATGATCACCAGCGCGCAGAGAACGCTGGCGCCGCCCTCGTCGAAGCCACGCGCGATCGCGCCGTCGATCCCGGCCGGCAGGTCCTGCAGCGTGCGGTCCCAGCGCAGGGGGATGGAGCGGGCCCGGGCGAGGATCTCATCATCGTCGCCGGTGAGGTGAAACTGGAAGTCAGCCCGCTCCTCGGTCAGACGTGGCCAGTACTCATTCAGCACGTCGCCATGATTGTTGTATTCGGGCAGCGTGTCCCGCGTCCTCTCCCAGGCAGGCCCGAGAAGCTCAGGCCGCTCGGCTGCGGTCGCGATCTTCATGCCGCTCCGGTCATCGCTTCAGATGATAATGGCTCGCCGGCCAGTGACCAGGGCCAGCCGCCGCAGAACGCCCAGTTCGGGCACGGCCATGGAGCGCAGCTTCCACACCCGATTACCGCGCTAACGGCGGGATTGTGTGCCTGGCCCGGGTCCGGGGCGATCACGCGGTGTGAACTCCGTGCGCGAGCCACCGACGCCGGATCGCCGATTAGGAATACCTACAAGATTGATAGACATTTGTGTGACTCCGGGGTGCCGAACATCTGGTTCTGAATCGTTGACCTCTCACAGTTCCCGGCTGCCGGGACCTGCTAGGGAACCGGCCGGAAACACCGTTCGTGAGATAGGGCCCAGTTCTGGGCGGACCCTGGCCATGCTGCGCGGACATCCAGAGTGCCCGCCCTGACCTACCGGCGGACGGCCTTTCCGGCGGACCGCCATTCGTAGAGTTCGCGGTGCACGGTGCCGCCGTCTGCCTGGTGCTTGAGCGTGCGTTCGACCATGTCGGCTAGGCCGGCGGGACCGCACACGTACCAGTGCGTGCCCGCGGGCTTGCTGCTCGCCATCTCCTCGATGTCCTTGCTGCCGATTCTCCCGCCGTGATCGCTGAACGCGGTTGTGATCGTGATTCCCGGGATCGCGCGGGCGAGCTCGGTGAGTTCATCCCAGCAGGGAACGTCTTTGGCGTCTCGTGCCGCAAGAATGAGTTCGATGTCCGGTCCGTACGGCAGGCCTGGCGCCGCCCCGGCCGCGCCTGGGCCGCGCAGCTCGCGTGCCGGGCTCTGATGGTCGTTGTCACGACCTGCTGTGCGCAGGACCGAAAGGAACGGCGTGATGCCAGCTCCCCCGGCGATCCAGACCTGGGAGCGCGGTGCGGCGGGGCCGGTACGCGGTGTGAAGCCGCCGAACGGCCCCTCGAGCAGCACCTGGTCGCCTGCGGTGAGGTCGGCCTGGGCCTTGGTCGTCCAGTCACCTGATGGGCGGATCAGCACGCTGATCTGGCCGTCGCCTGCTGGGCTGGTCAGCGTGAAGGGGTGCGCCTCTGCCGCACCGCCCGCGGTGGCGGTCAGGAAGGCGAACTGGCCGGGCCGGTGGGTGGCGATCCGGCGTGGACCGGCCGGCTGCAGGACGATCTCCAGGCCGCGCTCGCGCGGGATGGTCTGCGCGACCACGTACGGGATGCCTGCCCGGACGCGGGCCGCGATCCGCGTGCCGAAGCTGGCGATGCCGAGCAGCGCGAATGCATCGAGGACGGCGCCCATCGGGCTGGTCAGGGAGGACCACAGGCCGGCGGCCGCCAGCATGTGGCCAGTCAGCACGACGAAGGCCACCCCCGTGGCGAGGTGCACTTTCTGCCACCTGTCGTACGGCACCTTCGTGTTGACCGCCAGCACGACGGAGGCGATCAGCAGCAGTGCTCCGATCACACCGAGCGGCAGGGCGACCGTGAGGTGCGCGAGGATGCTCTGGTGCCGGTCAGCGAGCGACGCGATCGGGATGAGCACCAGATGCAGGCCGAGCACGGCGAGGATGCCGGTGCCGATCACCCGGTGCGCGCTGTAGACGCGGTCCAGCGGGCCGAACAGCCGCTCCAGGACCGGGCGCCGGATCGACAGGAACAGGTTGGTCGCCATCATCGCGTAGGCGGCTGCCCCGGCGAGGACGGCAAGGCCGCTGAGCCACCCCAGGGCGGGGACGATCGTGGCGAGCACGGCCCAGGCGAGCGCGGCGAATGCGGCTCCCAGCGCCCACGGTCCCCAGTGTGTTGTTCCCGCGGTGCGCGCCCAGCCGGTCTTTGCTGGTTCTGTCCGAGCGCCCGCTTCTGGCGTGTGCTGCTGGCTGATGGTCATCGCGTCTCCTCGTGAATGACTTCGTACAGCGAGGCGTGGAAGGGGAACGGGATGGACATGCTGGTGAACTCCGGGTGCGTCGTGGCGGCCTGGAATGCCTCGGGCGATTGCCAGAGTGCGACGTTGATGAAGCGGAAGCCGGCGCTCGGCGACAGGCTCCGGTGCAGCCGCGTTGACAGGTAGCCGGGCTGGGCGCTGAGGAAGGCCCGCGAGCGCTCCCAGGCATCGAGGAACGCCTCGTCCTGTCCGACGGGTACCTCGAACGTGTTGATCAGGACGACTGGTCCGGTGTTCATGATGACTTCCTTCCTGACGACCGGATCTGTTGCGGCGGTTCTCCGTTGACCTGGCCGGGTGGCGCTAGGCCGAAGCCGCGGGCGGGGGTGCCGCGGCCTGGGCTGGGGGTGCCGCAGCCGCGAGGGGGGCTGCCGCGGCCTCGGCGGCCCTGGCGATCCGGGCGGTTCGCTCGGCGGCCAGGAGCACGATGCAGGGGATGATGGCAAGCGCGGAGATGGCGCCGGATGCCCAGAACGCGGTGCCGTAGGCAGCGGCCTGCCCGGCGGGGGTGAAGGCCCCGGTCATCGCCCGCTGCAAGACGACCGCGAGCAGGGCCGTCCCGAGAGAGCCGCCGACGCGCTGGAGCACGTTCAGCTGGGGCGTGGCGTCGGCCAGTTCGGAGCGCCTGAGCGATGCCAGCGCTGCGGTGGTGGCCGGCATGAACGCCAAGCCAAGGCCGAGGCCCCGGAGGAACATCGCGGCCGACAACCAGAGCACGGACGTGTGCGCGCCGATGAGCCCGAACGGGATGGTCGCCAGGGTGAACACGGTCACGCCGAGCAGCGCGGGCGGGCCGCCGCCGATGCGGTCGGTCAGCTTGCCCGCAAACGGCATCATCAGCGCGGCCCCTACCCCTTGCGGGGCCACCAGCAGGCCGGTAGCGACCAGGCTTTCGTGCCGTACCACCTGCCAGTACAGCGGCAGCAGGAACATCGCGCCGAACATTGCGGCCGCAAGGAAGAAGGCCGAGCCCGATGCCGCCGCGAAGGTGCGCCGTGCGTAGAGCCGGACATCGAGCAGCGGCCGCGGCGTCCGCACGGCATGCAGCGCGAACCCGGCGGTGAGCGCGATTCCGGCAATGCACGGCACGATGACCCGGGCAGAGGCGAAGGTGCCGGTGTTGCCGACCTCCGCGATGCCGTAGGTCAGCAAGGGCAGGCCGGCCGCCATCATCAGCAATCCGCGGAAGTCGAGCGGGGTCGCCTCAGCCTGCTTCGTCTTCGGCAGGATCCGCAGGCCGGCCACGACCGCGGTGATCCCGATCGGCACGTTGACGAAGAAGATCCAGCGCCAGCTGGCGTTCTGCAGGATCAGGCCGCCGATCGTCGGGCCGAGGATAGGCGCGAGCATCTGCGGCACGGCGACCACGCCCATCACCCGGCCCATCCGCTTGGGCCCGGCTGCCTGGGCGATCATCAGCTGGCCGATCGGCAGGATCATCCCCCCGCCGATGCCCTGCAGGACGCGGAACGCGATGAGCTCAGCTGTTGAGGTTGCCAGCCCGCACACCGCCGAGCCGACGGTGAACAAGACGATGGACAGCAGGTAGACCCGCCGCGCCGCGAAACGGTTCGCCGCCCAGCCGGTCACCGGGATCACCGCGGCGAGCGCCAGCAGGTAGCCCGTCACGACCCACTGGATGCCGGTGACCGTGCTGTGCAGTTCTCGCCCGAGGGTTGCGACCGCGATGTTGACGATCGTGGTGTCGAGGATCGACATCGTGGCGCCGAGAAGCACGATGGCGCTCAGACGCCAGACTGCCGCGTCGTTGCGGTCAGAAACCATGGCAGCAGCTCCTCCCAGGTGCTCGGACGATGACCAGATTCACGTCGGCAGGGATGAGTGGTGATCCCCCCAACTGGTTGATTTGGGAGTCGGCGCGCTGCCTTTGGGGCACATGGCGAGCTCCAGCCGCATAGCCTGTTACCTCAATGGGCCGCAGCCGGCCAGGCACCGTGCCCGTCCCGTCGCGGCTGGGCTCCGCTGGCAGGCCGGGAATGGCCCGCCAGCCCGCTCGAGCCTTAGCAGAGGCGATAGCGGCGTACTAAAGTGCGCAGGAAGCGGCTGTGCAAGCCTCTTCGCCGCTACCGCTGAGTGCGGTATCAGCTGCGCTTGCGGCGGGGCAAGCCCGCATCGGTGCCTCGGCTCGGTGTGGCCCGTGTTGCGCGACGATGCGGCCCGTCGTCGCTGCGGGTTGGGCAGGGGGTGACTGGTAGGGCGTGGCGCGATCCGACGCCGGCGCTGCGGCCGCTTCTGGTAGCGGGGGGGTCGTCGCGCGGCCTGGGCTGTTTGAGCGGCTCACGCGGACGGCGCGTGTTGCGGAGGTGTCCGCGCCGGCGGGAAGCGGGAAGACGGTCTTGCTGCGCTCGTGGATAGCCGAGGGCGGCCTGGGGCGCAGCGCGGGATGGGTGTCGGTGGGGTCAGGGGAGCGTGATCCTGTCCGGTTTTGGCTGACGGTGTTTGACGCGCTGCGGGGCACCGAGGCGGGATCAGCGCTGGTGCGGCAGCTGACGGCGGCGCCTGACCTGGACCCATGGGCGATGGTGGAGTGGCTGCTGGAAGATCTGAGCCCGCTCAAAGACCGTCTTTGGCTGGTGGTCGACGACGTGCACGAGCTGCGCTCCAGGGACGCGCTGCGGCAGGTCGAACTGCTGTTGATGCGCGCCCCCCCGGAGCTGCGGTTCGTGCTCGCCACCCGGCATGACCTGCGGCTGGGGCTGCACCGTCTGCGCCTGGAGGGCGTGCTGACCGAGATCCGCGCCGATGATCTTCGCTTCTCCCTCGAGGAGGCGCGCACGCTGTTTGCGGCGGCCGGGGTCGAGCTGACCGATGCGGCGCTGGTGTTGCTGCACGAGCGGACCGAAGGGTGGGCGGCAGGCCTGCGGCTGGCCGCGCTGTTGCTGGCCGGGCATCCCGATCCGGAGCGGTTCACCGCAGAGTTTTCCGGCACCGAGCGCACGGTGGCCGAGTATCTGCTGGCTGAGGTTCTTGAGCACCAGCCCGAGAACGTCAGGCGGCTGCTGCTGCGCACCTCGGTGCTCGAGCGGGTCAACGGCCCGCTGGCCGACCTGCTGACCGGAGCGCCGGGCGGCGAGCGGATCCTGCAGGAGCTGGAGGCGGCGAATGCGTTCGTGGTCTCCGTCGACGCTCGCCGGTCCTGGTTCCGCTACCACCGCTTGTTCGCCGACCTGCTGCAGATGGAGCTGCGCAGCAGCCAGCCGGGCGAGGTCCAAGCCCTGCACAGTGCAGCAGCGGGGTGGTTCACCGAGTACGGCTACTCGATCGAGGCTGTCCGCCATGCCCAGGCGGCCGGGGACTGGGACGTTGCGGCCCGTGTGCTAGCTGATCACTGGCTCGGCCTGGTGCTGGACGGGCAGGCCGCCACTGCGGGTCAGCTGCTGATCAGCTTCCCGTCGGCGGTCCTGGCCGTTCACGCCGAGCTGGCCGCCGTAGCGGCCGGAGTTGAGCTGGCCAACGGCTCGCTGGAGGACGCCGAGCGGCACCTGGCGGTCGCGGAGCGGGAAGTGGCGTCGGTGCCGGCGAGCCACCGGGCGCGCTTTGAGGCCACGCTCGCCGTGCTGCTTCTGCAGCTCGCCCGCCAGCGCACCGATGTGCCCATGCTGCGCCAGCAAGTCAGCCGCCTGCTGGCGGCGGGCCGCGCGTCAGAAACCACACGGCTCGAACTCGGCGACGATCTGCAGGCTCTCGCATTGATCAACCTTGGCATCGCCGAATTCTGGACCAACCGGTTCAAAGACGCGGAGGGACACCTTGGCCAAGGCATCGAACTCGCGCGGCGTATCGGGCGGCCGTACCTTGAGCTCACCGGCCTCACTCAAGCAACGCAGGTAGTGATGTACCGCTCCTATGTGCTGGGCGCGCAGCGGAGCAGGCAGGCGGTCGAGTTGGCCGAACGGCACGGCTGGCTGGAGGAGCCAACTATGGGCGTCGCCTACGCCGTGCTAGGTGCCATCCTGGTGGGCCAAGCGCGGCTCGAAGAGGCAAAGCCGTGGCTAACCCGCGCAGAGCGAATACTTCGGGCCGAAGTTGAGCCGACGGCGGGGATGTTGCTCTACTCCTCACAGGGACTGCTGGAGCTGGTGACCGGCCGCCTGCAGAACGCCCAGATCACGTACGGCGTGGCCGAGCGGTTCGGAGGCCGGATGATCACGCAGGCGGGCGAGTTCCTGCGCATGCTGCGAGCCCGCGGGCTGCAAACGCTGGTGCGGATGGGCGAGACCGGGCGTGCCGAGCAGGCCCTTGCCGAGATGGATGACCAAGACCGTGAGTGCGGCCAGATAGCCATCGTTCGAGCCGTGCTGCGGCTCGCCCAGGATGACCCTGCGGCGGCGCTTATCGCGCTAACGCCCGTACTCGATGACTCGTTGCCCGTGACCCACCCGGTATGGAAAATAGAGACCCGGGTGCTGGAGGCGATCGCGCGGGACGCGCTCGGCGAGGCAGATGCGGCCCAGCGCGCTCTAGAGAACGCGCTGGCTCTCGCCGAACCCGACGGCATACGGCTCCCCTTCCTCCTCCACCCTGCGCCCGGGCTGCTCGAACGCCACCGCCGAGGACGCACCGCGCACCTCGCGCTGCTCGCCGAGATCCTGGACTTGCTCTCCGGGAAGCAGCCCGCGCCGGAACCCGCCAGCCTTCAGCCGCTGCTGGAACCCCTGAGCGAAACAGAGGTGCGCGTGCTGCGCTACCTGCCGACCAATCTCTCGCAGAAGGAGATCGCCGGCGAGTTCCATGTGTCGGTTGCCACGATCAAGACGCACATCCACCACGTCTATGCAAAGCTCGGCGTCCACGGCCGGCGAGAGGCCGTGGATCGCGCTCGCGACCTTGGCCTGCTTGCCCCCTCCCTGGGCCGTAGCTGAGCAAAAGGAGGCCGTGGGTGTGTCACGCCCTGGGCATGGCTGAGGCTGCCCGAACAGTGGCCCTGCGGCCGCTGAACGAGCAAATCAACCAGTCAGGTTGATGCAGCCTCATCCCTTCGGGCGCGAAGGTTGACCCGCGATGCAAAGCAGGCCTGGTACGCCAGGCGCCAGCGCCCGGTCCCTGTGCCGGTGCCTGGCATACAGAGCGCGATGGCCGTTCATCCAGCTACGGCAGGAATCAGACCCATGATCGCTCACTTCCCATCAACCCCGCACCGCCGCCGCCGCTGCACGTCGGCTAGCTACCTACGGTGAGCGGATGAACGGAAAGCCCCGCAATCCGCAGCGCTACGAATTCCGCATCCGCGGCCACGTTGACGGATTGACGCGGAGCGCCTTTCCTGACATGCAGGCTGAGACATACGGCCCCGATACCATCCTGACGGGGCATCTGCCCGATTCGGCGGCACTCTACGGCGTCATCGCCCAACTCGAGCGGTTGGGCCTTGAGCTGCTGGAGATCAGGCAAAGGTGAGGAGCGCGAACCCGTCCGACATCAACGAAGCTTGCGGGGAGTGTCAGCTGCGTCGAAGATCACTACCCGCCGCTGCATGCCGAAAGACTATTCTGTATCGCTCGACGGCACCAAATGTCGAGCTGGCAATTCGCACCGAACTAGCCATATCGGCGGCTCGGCGAGCGCTCGCCCTGACCCTCCGTGTCACTCAACGTGGCGCCGGAGATTGAGGTAGTAGCCGAGGCCGATCCCTGGTCACCTCGGCCTGCCCGAGCGCCGTCAGGGCTTGCTTGGTGCTGCGCCCAGTCGCGAGGCGGCTACGACGGCACGCTCGACCGTGCGCGCTGTATGCGGCCATGAGCGGATGGTTCACCGGGCAATGGGTTCAACAGGCTAGCGCGCGCAGATAGCGCGTGGTGATGTGGCGCTGGATCGCTCGCCCGACCGGGCCTGCGGCCTTTGCCTGTAGTGTCGCCGGCCTCGAGAACGCGGTTATGTCGAACGTAACGGTGCCGTCGTCGTGCTGTCGGACGATGAACGCCTCCTCGCCGCACTCGGGATGTCCCGGCAAGGTGCCGTAGGCGAACCCCCGGAGGTTCGGCCGGCTGATGACGTAAATGACCCGGCAGGGCGCGCGTGCCTGGATAGGCCCTGCTCCTAGGCCCAGGACCACGACGGCACCCTCTTCAGCCGTGGCCGCCGACGGCGACACGCGTAGACCCGCGCGCAGGTGCACCTGCCAGCTGAACAGCATCTTTACTCCGTTGGTGAAGACCTCGGTGCCGGAGCCGATGATCGCGCATCGGTGCAGGTGATGGTAGCCAGGCGGGAGCGTGCCAGCGGTCCGCCCGGTCTCGCTGTAGGTAAGTTCTGCCTGGCGAAGTTGGCCTTCCATCTCGGGTGTCAAAGCGGTGAGCGCCATGACCCGATCATGCCGGAAGCCGATGTCACAAGTCGCGGCATGAGAGTGCGAGGGCAGGGCGTCGTTGAACCTCTAGTGGACGTGGCTTTACTGGCGCGGTTCGGGCGTATCGGCGACAGGGTCTTTCCAGTCGTCTGGTGGCACGATCTTGGCCTCGATGCCGGCATGCTCGGCGAGCAGGTAAAGCAGGTTTGACCCGTCAATGAGTTCGATCGGTTTGTTCTTGGCAAAGTCGAAGCTCGCCTGGCCGTATCCGGATGTGGTCACAAGGATTCCCTTGCTCGCGCCCTCGTTCTGCAAGGTTCCGAACAGATCGCGGACGGCGGAGACGCCGACGGTATTCTTGTACCTTTTCGCCTGGATAACCACTTTGCCGCCGAAGATCGGCCGTGGGTCCCAGGCCACGCAGTCAACGCCGCCGTCGCGGGATGGCCGTGTCTGCCGTGCTTCCAAGCCCATCTTGGTGAACAGGTTCTGGATCAGCGCCTCGAATTCGAGGAACGACAGGTCCATGAGATTGGGACGCTGGTCAAGTTGAGACAGCGCATCGCTTTCCGCCACGAACCTTGGGTCCACCATGTCGAACTCCAGCACCGGCCGCACCGGCAGCAGCTCGGACGGGCTCTTCGATACCCCCGCCGACAGGTGCCTCAGGCATGCCAACGGCTCGATGTGCGACAGGTCGAGCTCGCTGAACGACTCCCGCGTGGCGCGCACCGTCACCAGGCACGGCCGGATGCGCCGCCCGCTTCCAGGATCCGTGGTATCGACGATGCCGTTGAAGACCACCGTCTCGATGTACTCGCCCTTATCTGACCGGAAGAGCTCATGCAGCGTCCGGATCGCTACCTGCGCCACGACTGCCGCGTACAGCGCTTTGATCTGGGACTGGGGCCGGGCGGATTCAGCGATGGTGTCACTGGCCTTGACGTATCTGTAAGCCTTGACTGCTGGCACCACATCGACTGTCGGCAGCTCATATTCGACGACGGCCTGCCGGGATTCCGGCACGTAAGCGAATCTGAATTCCTGCGAGAACCCGTCCGGATACCGGGACGCTTCGAGCACCAAGGAGCAGTACGAGACGATCGCGTCCAGGTCACCGCGGCGGTAGTCGGCCTCGAAGGCATCGATTTCCTGATGCTGCTTTCGGGCCTGGGCGTTCGCCGCATCGACGGCCGCCTGCCACTGAGCGCGGGCAGCAGCCAGGGCCCGGGATCGCTGCTGCTCATGGGCACGGTGCTCACTGACCGCCTGCTCATACCTGGTACGTCCCGCCGCGACAGCTTGCTCGTACTTGCTCTTGCCGAACATTTTCGCCAGGCCAGCGGGAGGCGGAGGCACGAACGCTTCTATAGCCGGTGCTGCCTGTGGTCGCTCCAGCTCGGCATGCCGCCACGGCGGCGGCGACGCGGGCCGCTTGAGCGAGGAGAAATTGACCAGATCACCAGCCTTCAAAGACGCCGCAAGAAGACCCTGCAGCGCACCCACCGCAGCTTCAAGATCATCGTTCATCGCCGCCACGTCCGCCGAGCGACTCTCGGCGTAAAGGCGCTTGCGCTCCTTCTCCTCCGCTGCCCGGGCGCGCAGGTACGCCGCCCGTGCACGCTCGGCTTCTCGTCGCGTGGCCGCCTGAGCTCGCACCTGAGCAGCTTGCGCTCGGGCTGCTTCGCGCTGCATCTGCGCATACCCGGAAAAAAGGGAACTGCGCCGTGCCATCGACTGCTCCTCTGATCAATCCCGCGGGACCCACCGTCACGCTGACGATATCGCCAATCCATTCGCCCGAAACGGGCGATAATGGTACTGGCAACCTCCGAAGAGCTACGACATGCACGTCAAAAGCGCCCGGAGAACTGGGCATGCCGTCCAGCGCCAGTTCCCGTCACCCTGCGCCATCTGACCGACCGGTAGCGTGCGCACCGGACAGAGGCAGGCGGATCATCTATGGTGACGCGAGCAAGCCGATGGCGGCCTCATCCGGCCAGGGCGTCGGCAAGGCGATCGAGCTGTTCCAGGGCTTCTTGGAGTTGCACGTAGGCCCGTGCGGCGCCCGGGCCGTCAGCGGGCAGCTTGCCCAGCAGGTGCGCTGTGCGGGCCAGGGTGACCAGGACCTCGGGGATGGCGGCCTCGGGCACGCTGCTGACATGCGCGCCGCGGTAGTTAGACAAGATGGCCTGGATGGCTTTGGGCAGCCTGGCCAGGTCCGGCGTCCCGTCTGCGAGAAGGTAGGGCAGATGCCAGGTTTTCGGCTCGGCAGCGTTCCCGGTGTAAGCGAAGCACTCAGCCGGCAGGCGGTATTTGGGGTGCAGCAGTCCGGCGTGGACGCCGTTCGCCGGCCCGGGCGCGCTGTCTGGGGCGGGCGGCAGGAGGCGCAGGCAGGCGCCGGAGGGATCTTCGCGGGGCCGGTAGATCCCGTCGGTGCTGAGCCACCACAGATCCAGCGGTGCCTGGGGCTGGTCAAGACGGACGAAGCACCTGTCCCGGTGGCCGCCCGGAATATGATCGCGGGCATAGAGCACGATGCCGTCGCTGACCGCGATGGAACCGACCTTCTGCTCGTCGGCATACCGGTGCGCCTGCGCCAGAGCGAGATTGACCGACCGCTCATTCCATGCCAGCGCCCCGGGGCGCTTGACCTCCACGATCAGGTGCTTGACGCCGAGCCGGGTCAGCACCAGGTCCGCATAGCCAACCTGGTTGTTCACCTCGGAAAGCCGCCAATCCAAAGTCATCGTGAACAGGTCTTCGAGAATGTTCTCGGCCACCTTCTCCGCGGCCGTGCCGAACCGCCGTTGCTGTGCCAGCCGTTCCTGCCGCTTGGCCAGGAACGCCGGCCAGGCCGCCGTCAGCCGGTCACAGCACCGCCGGTAAGAAGCTAACGAGGCCACCGTCATGCTCTTAGCGTCACCGCGTCCCGGCCAGCACGCCAGGGACCAACGGCCCGCATCGATCCGCCAGCCGCCGGCCCCTGGCCAGCAGCACCATCCGCAAGTCCTTCCTCACTCCGCAGTTCCCAGCCCGGCATCCCTCACCTGGGGCGCCCAGGCCGGTACCCTCAGCCAGCACGGAAATCGCATGAGACCCGTGGGCCTGCCGCAAGGGGCGCCTCACATGATGTGACGCTAAGCGCACCGCACAGGTATACAGCGACCGACACGGACTGCCGCATGGATCGCACCCAGCGCACCGCCGGCGGCAAGAGCGCGCATTGCCGGACCGGTATCAGGCAGAAGCGCATATTTCGGCCTGTCGCACAAACGGCGTGCCTCCATAGGTGCTGGCCACCTGGCCTTTGAGATCATGGTTTATGCCGCAGCATTTCCTTCGCGCGCAGCGTGATCAAGTATCAAGAGGCCCACGGGGACCACGGATGGCTGCTCTCCTCGACGTCGGAGCCATCGCACTCCCCCGACGCCGCTGGGCCGCCGGTGATCACCGCCGCAAGGGCTTCATCCTGCTCAGATATAAGGTCGAGCAAAGCTCGCTCATCGGCTAGATCCGGACGTCGATCGGCCGTCGGGCCATGAGCGCGGCCGACACAGATCGTCCGGTTCGGCGTGACATCAGGCGGCAGCCTTGGCAACCAGGTTGCTGAGCAGAACGGCGGCTCGTTGCTTGCTCGCTGACGGAATGGTGCTGCCTACGGACAGCCGTCCAGTCGATAACCCACCCCGTGGCCCATGGCTGAGCTGGCAACTGCTTGGAGATCGTGGCGTGCATCGGGCGTCTGCCCCTGATGTCCTGACTTCGATAAGAGTATAGGCTACCCTATACGGCATGATTGACCGAGAGTTGCTCGCGCAGGCCGTTGCCGAGGTCCGGGCGATCCCCGGCCCGCGCGAGCGATTGGACGAAGCGAACCGGCTCGACAGCGCCCTGGCCTCGGCCAGGGCCGACGTCGCCAAGATCAGAAGAGACACAGTGAACAGCATCAGAAACCCGGCCACGGGTTACGGCAAGATCGCACAGATGCTCGGGCTGAGCAAGGCGCGCGTCCAGCAGATCGCGCGGGAGCCCGGCCAGCCAGTCCTGGCCGCCTATGCCATCCGCGACGAAAACGGCCAGTGGCACGGCGAGCCCGACCTTCTGCCGCCAGGCCGCTACCGCGAAGCGCCGTCCTTCATCGCGTTCACTCCCGCCGACGAGAACCTCCCCCTGGCCGGGCAGGTCCTCACCGTCCGCTACGGCGAGGTCGCCGAAGAGGGTAAGGTCAGCTACTACACGGTGCAGATCCGCCGCGACGACAGCGGCCCCCTGAACTTGCGGATGAGCTACCCGGTCCAGGACGCCCTGTTCGGGCCGCCTTACCTTGGCTCGTCAGAGCGGCAGCGCTGGGAAGCTGCCCGCGATCAGCGCCGCCGCCGGCGCGAGCCCGCCCGCAGCGACCCGGCCGGGCAATGAAGCGCCCTCGCTGCGTCCCTGGCAGGCCGACGGCTGTGATCAGCAGACCCAGGCCTGGCCCCCAGGGTGGACCATGGGCCGCCGGCATCACGAGATGCGCGACACTGGCGCGGGATCGCGGGAATGCGCGTCGAGGAGGCCGCTGTGGGCACCCGCTGGGATGACCTGGAGATCTTGCGGTTGATCGACAAGTTCCAGGAGCAGCACGGGGGCGGGCCGGTCTGGAGTGTGCATGGCCGTGATCTGATGGATCAGCTGGCCGGGCCGCCGCGTGTCACCGACGACGGCCTCATCCGGGGATTCGCGCACGAGCTGAACATGGCGCGAGATGCCGGGCTGGTGACCTTCGAAACGGTCGGCCTGCCGGTGAACCCCGATCAGAACCCCGACTTCTATCTGCAGAACCTCCGCATGTTCGCGCTCACGATCGCCGGCCAGGATCGAGCGCGCGGGCGGCTCGTCGTGCAGCCGCTGCCCGACTCGCAAAACGACGATGGCCGGCTGATCAGCCGGCTGGTCCTGAAACGAATCGCCGACGTGATCGAGACGGAATACTCAGCTGATCAAGTCCCCGTCTTCCTCGAAGAAAGCGGCATCCCCCTAGGCCAGGCCGGCCCGTCGGCGGACCCCGGGCTTACTGGAGTGCTCGGTGTACTCGTTGCCCTGACGCAGGGTAGTTCCAACCGCAGAGCCCTGCGGGGCTTCATCGGCCGCTGGCTAGACAACAGGCTTAACACCGGGCCAGATGATGACACGCGAGCATCGCTTCTCGATCAACTTGCACGCCAGGGCTGGTATCTGAAGGACGGCAACCTGGTCACCGGAGACAGCTCAGCCGAGGTCGGGCCGGGTTTCCCATCCGAGCACGCAACCCGGCCTGGCACATCCTCGCCAGCTGATGCCCGCAATACAGTCGTGAGCGCAGGCGCCCGGACAAGGACCGGCGGGAGATACGCCGCGCTGCGCGATCATCTGGCTCGTAGCGACAGCAGTCCGGTCACGATGACATTCGCGGAGATCGAGCAGCTCGTCGGCCCCCTGCCGGACTCGGCGCGCCGTCATCGCCCGTGGTGGGCTAATAGCTCTAACGTCCAAGCCCATGCCTGGCGGGACGCCGGATGGCGCGTCGACTCGGTGAATCAGGCCGCCGAGCAGGTGATGTTTGCGCGCGGCAGTACCGGCCAAAACCACCATGACGCACAACCTGCCGCAGTACCCGCCAGCACATACATCGATCCCGCGGTCGCCGTCGCCCTGGCGAGGCGGGCGGCCGCCCTGGGGTTCGACGCCGCGAAGCTATCTCGCCTTGTGGAAGAATTGAACGACAACTACGGCCGGGGAAACGCCTACGCTGCCCATGCGCTGCTGCGCTCTATTCTTGATCACGTTCCGCCGATGCTTGGCAGTTCCGACTTTAAATCCGTCGCCAATAACTATTCCTGGAGCCGCACTGACAAGGCCTACGCCCGCAAGCTACTTGACTTCAAGCTGCAGGCCGATGACGCATTGCACCGCCAGATCTCTGCCAGGCCTGACCTACTGGGTATCGATGACCTTCCCCCGAGAATCTGGGTGAACCGGATCTTGCAAGAATGCGCTGACTGAAACATCCCAGCTCGGCCACAGCAGATACCCAACCACATCAGCACAGCCTGATTGGCGCACAGAGTGTCCAGTTCTGCACGGCCATCGTTTCGCTCGAATTTCGGTCGGCGTGCACGCATAACGGCGGATATCGCGCATGGCCGCAGCCAGCGATCGTCACGCAGCGCGGTTGATGTTCCGGAGCGCGAGCATCCTGACCGACTCTGGACGCCTTCAAGCCGTTCCCAGTCTGGCGAGCGGCGGCACGCAGATCATTTGTTCTGGCGCGGTTTCCCGGAGGCCAGGGGCTGATGCGAGTCGTGTGGTCAGGCGGGGATGTGCTGGTCAAGCCAGTCGAAGATGCGCTCGCCGCGGATGCCGTTGGCGGCTGGCTCGCAGTGCGAGTCCGCGCCCTCTTCCCCGGTGAAGCGGATCAGCGTTTTCCCGGCTGGGAGCTTGTCGTACAGTTCCCAGGACTGTCCTCGCCAGAACTGCTCGTGGTCGGTATTGGTGACCAGCACCGGGCAGGTGATCTGCCCGATCATCTCGTCCGTCAGCGCGTACGCGCGTGCCTTGGTGAAGAACTCATACGGTGACGTCGCCCCGTACGGGCGCATCCGGAACGCCATCATCGACCGTGTTGCCGGGAAGAATCTCAGCGCCTGTTCCATGTCCCGGTCGAACTTGTCCTGCTCGCCAGCATCGATCAGCTTCACAAGGAAATGAGGAATCTGCCGGCGCGCACCATATCAGCCCAACCCGCGCACCCCCAGCGAACCGGACCGAAGCGATTCTTCCAGTACAGAACGGCGGGTCGGCGCGCGCTTATTTAGCACGCTTATCACGTCGTCAGCGTTCCCGCCGTCATGGGTGTCGACGGCAAGATGGCGTGCGATCCGCATATTTATACGGTCCACCACTGTGCCGAGAACGCTCGGTCATGCCGCGAAGCGGATTAAGGCTGACGGTCGGTGTGTGGGTTCCTTTCTGCCGCTTCTCGAACCCTCGCGGGCAACTGGCTCCTGCCTGATCGCCTGGGGCGCGACGACAGCTAGGCTCGAAGCGTGATCACTGGCATGCACGCGATCGTCTTCTCCCCGGACGCCGTCAAGGTGCGGTCGTTCTTCGCTGACGTGCTGAACATGCCGGCCGTCGACGCGGGCGGGGGCTGGCTCATATTCGCGCTGCCGCCTGCCGAGATGGCTGTTCATCCAGGTGACGGTGACAGGCGTCATGAGCTTTACCTGATGTGTGACGACATCCAGGCCACCCTCGCCGAGTTGCGGGCCAAAGGCGTCGAAGTAGCGCGCGACGTCTCCGATCTGGGCTGGGGTCTGTTGGCGGCCATCCGCCTGCCAGACGGCGGAGAATTCCCCATCTACCAGCCCCGGCATCCATCACCGCTCCAGCACTGACCAAGCACACTCATTTGCCGTCCACCGGGCAGTGTGCCAGGCAATACGGCGCGTGGTAACGGGCGCCGTGGCACTGCAGAGCAGGGATGGTTTGCGAAACCGGCGCGCCGAACCCGCCAGTCACGCAAGCAGACCCGAGGTCAGTGCTCGCTTTCGTACTTGAACGAGAGCTGAAGCTTGGTGCGGTAGGTGATCGCCCCCCCGTCATCCAGGTGAATGTCCTGCTTTACGACCTCAGCCACTCGAAGATCGCGCAGTGTCCCCGCTGCCGTCCTGATCGCCTCCGCGGCCGCGTCCTCCCATGAGGTGCTGCTTGTCCCGATGATCTCGGTCACCCGATAGACGCTCATGACCCTCTCCTTTGCTGGTTTGCTGGCCTGGGCGCAGCGGTGGTCAACTGGTCTGCATCCCACTAACACGCCATCCGGCTGACACGGCCCGCGGCTGGCGCGGATCGGTGAGTGCGCCGGATGCCGACGGACCTGAGCCTGCCACACTTCGCCTGGGCGGCGTCCAGGTCCTTGCCCGGCACGCCTTCGCACCCACCCTCTAGACTCTGCCCTCACAGCCTGCGAGCGCTGCATATCTATGTCTATGTACGAGATCAGCGGGTAGCGGACGTCCTGTCATGCCGGATGAGCACGTCGCGGCACCGGCGGCCGAGTCAAACGGCGCGCCGCCGCTGAGCGCTCAGCCGGCGGTCTCGTAAAGCTGACAGCCAGCACGTCTTGCGCCGCGGCGTTGTGCCCCGCCGTCAGGCGGGCCGCCATGAAAGGACCTGACATGACCGCCCTTTCATGGGCCGCCCCGAGCTGACTGTGTCCATGTGTCGTCCAATGTGTCAGTCGTCGAGCCCGTGGGGTGGCCCGATCAGGGTGACCCCGGCCTGTTCGGCGGCCCGGCGGATCGCTTCGGGGGCAGGCTGCCAGCCGGCGGGCAGCGGCTGGCTCAGGTCCCAGCCCGCCGAGCGGAACACGGCTTCCTGGAAGCCGGCCGGGGTGGACAGCACCAGCGTGCGGGAGGCGATATCGCAGCGAACCGCGTGCGGGATGTTGCGGGGCAAGAACACGATCCCGCCGGGCCGCAGCCGGTGGCGTTCCTCGCCGACCCAGACGGTCATCTGCCCGTCGATCAGCAAGAACGCCTCGTCGTCGCGGCTGTGGACGTGCACCGGGGAGGCGTGGCCGCGCGGGGCGTGGTTGTCGATGACGGTGAGCTGCCCGCCGGTGATCGCGGCGTCGAGGATCACCGCGAGCTCGGCGCCGCCGGTGTAGGCCAGCCGCTGGTGCTCATCGGCCTGGCGGATGCAGGGATGCAGGGAAGCGCTGGGCATGGGCATCATTGTCCTCCGGAGTTGAGGGCGAGCAGCAGCCCGTAGCCCGCGGTGGGCACACCTTGCCGGTGCGCCCACAGCGGCAGCGTGGTCTGCGCCTGGAACAGCACCAGGTTGGCCAGCACGGTCACCCCAGCAGGCGGACCAGCCGCCGGTCGCCCAGCAGTCCATGCGCGGGCCGCGGTTGCGGTCCCGTTGCGGCGGAATCAAGGTCCTCCTTCCGCTCGCCCACCAACGATTCGTTCGTGCGCTACCGGCTGTGCTCCGAGCAGACCTGGAAGCCGGCTCTTGCAGCTGCCGGGATCATCCCCTCCCCCCTGTGCAGGTCCGCCAGGGCCGTAAAGCCGGCGCCACTTCACCACGACCCGCAAGGAAGGCCCGCACCAGCTGCGGCACTATTGGTCCGTCGGGCCGAACCAGGCGCAGCCGGGCGCCAGCCACGTTGCGGCGCCGGTTCATCCGGGCGTCGATGACCGAACGGGCCTGGTCGTCTGTGCCCTTCCGCAAGTGGCCATGGGCCCGCAGCGTGACCGTCGGGTCCCAATGGCCGAGGTACTCCGCCAGGGCAGTGATGCTGACGCCGTCGTGGGCATGACCGAGGGCCCGCAGGGCGCCCGAACCTCGCCCGATCCCTGCTGCAACCCGTACTGGATCTCGCTTGCCGCTGGCGCCACCATGATCACCGAGCAGTGACCGAGCATGATGTTTTTCAAGATCGCCCAAGAAGCTGCCTGGCCATGACAACCCGCTGAATCTGGTTGGTCCCTTCGTAGATCTGGGTGATCTTCGCGTCCCGCATCATCCGCTCCACCGGGTAGTCGCTGACGTACCCGTAGCCGCCGAGCAGCTGGACCGCGTCCGTGGTCACCTCCATCGCCACGTCGGAGGCGAAGCACTTGCAGGCCGAGGACATGAACGTCAGGTCGGGCACGTGCTCGCCCTGCATCGCCCGCTCGGACCTGGCCGCGGCCGCGTAGGTGAGCTGCCTGGCCGCCTCGAGCTTCATCGCCATGTCGGCCAGCATGAACTGGATGCCCTGGAACTCGGCGATCGCCTTGCCGAACTGCCGCCGCTCCTTCACGTACCCGGTGGCGTAGTCCAGCGCCCCCTGGGCGATGCCCAGCGCCTGCGCCGCGATCGTGATCCTGGTGTGGTCCAGGGTCGCCAGCGCGGTGCGGAACCCGCTGCCCTCCTCGCCGATCATCCGGCCCGCCGGGATCACGCAGTCGTCGAAGTACAGCTCCCGGGTGGGCGAGCCCTTGATGCCCAGCTTGTGCTCGGGCGCCCCGAACGAGAACCCCTGGTCGCCGGACTCCACGACGAACGCCGAGATCCCCGCGGAGCCGGCCGCGGGGTCGGTCACCGCCATCACCGTGTAGAAGCGGGAGACCCCCGCGTTGGTGATCCAGCGCTTGACGCCGTTCAGCACGTAGCTGTCGCCGTCGCGGACCGCGCGGGTCTTCATCGAGGCCGCGTCCGAGCCCGCCTCGGGCTCGGACAGCGCATAGCAGAACATCGCCTCGCCGCGGGCGACCGGCGGCAGGTAGCGCTGCTTGACCTCCTCCGAGGCCGCGAGCAGCAGCGGCACCGTGCCCAGCTTGTTGACCGCCGGGATCAGCGACGAGGACGCGCAGGCCCGCGCCACCTCCTCGATCACGATCGCGGTCGCGATCGCGTCGCCGCCCGCGCCGCCATAGCCTTCGGGGATGTGAATCGCGTGCAGGTCGGCCTTGACCAGGGCGTCGTGGGCCTCCTGGGGGAACTCGGCGGCCTGGTCCACCTTGGCGGCGTGCGGGGCGATCTTCTCGTCGGCCAGGGCACGAACCGACTCGCGCAGCGCGTCGTGCTCGGGCGACAGGGCGAAGGCGGGAAATTCGAGGGTCATGACCTTGATGGTAGGCCGTCCAACTACCGTCAACGTGAACGTGTCGCCGCGGGCTGCGGGCGGTGAGCAGACGTTGACCATGGCGCTGCTGTCTCCCGACGGGCGGGAGTTGCTCGGCAGGCTGTCCGGCGAGGAGGCCGGGCCGGACCGCGCGTTGCAGCTCGCCCAGGAGCTGCGCGGCCGCTACCCGCCCGGCCTGGTGGCCGCGGCGCTCACCCAGCAGGCGCTGCGCACCGCCGCACGGGCCAAGTTCAGCCGGGCGGAGCAGATGCTGTTCACCCGTGCCGGGCTGGAGCAGGCGTCGTCCGAGGTCACGTCGGCCCACGCCGCCGCCCGCTACCCGGCGGGCGCCCTGGTGGCCGATCTGTGCTGCGGCATCGGCGGGAACCTGATCGCGCTCGGCGCCGGGCGCCGGGCGCTCGCGGTGGACCTCGACCAGGTGAGCCTGGCGTTCGCGCGGCACAACGCCGGGGTCTATGGAGCGGCGGGCCAGCTGGCCGCCGTGCGCGCGGACGGGCGCGACGTCGCCCTGGCCGGCGTGGATGCGGTGTTCATCGACCCGGCCCGCAGGGCGGGCGGCCAGCGCCTGGCGGCCGGGCGCAGCGAGCCGCCGCTCGGCTGGTGCCTGGAGCTGGCCGGCCGGGTCCCGGCCGTGGGGATCAAGGCCGCGCCCGGGCTGCCGCGCGAGCTCGTCCCGCCCGGCTGGGAAGCCGAGTTCGTCGCGGCCGGCAGGGAGCTGAAGGAGGCGGTGCTGTGGTCCCCGGCGCTGGCCACCGCCCGGTGGCGGGCGACGGTGCTGCCGTCAGGGGACACGCTCGCCGCGGGTCCCGGCCCGGCCGGCGCGCCAGCCGCCGCCGTGCCCGTCGCCGCGCCGGGCGCCTTCCTGCTCGACCCCAGCCCCGCGGTGACCAGGGCCGGGCTGGTGGAGGACCTCGCCAGGGCGCTGGGCGCGTGGAAGATCGACCCGGCCATCGCGTTCCTGTCCGCCGACGCCGAGCACCGCACCCCCTTCGCCCGCACGCTGCGGGTGCTGGAGTCGGCCCCGTGGCACGAGCGGCGCTTCGCCCGGAGGCTGCGCGATCTCGGCATCGGGGCCGCCGACATCCGCCGCCGCGGCCTGGCCGGCGATGTGCCGCAGATCCACCGCCGCCTCGGCCTGCGCGGCCCCGGCCGCGCCACGGTCATCCTCACCAGGGTCAGCGGCCGCCCCTGGGGCCTGATCTGCGCCGACCTCCCCGGCCCCGCCTGACCCGCGGCGCGCCGTAACGTTCAAGAACCGCATCGTTGCGCTCTGCGGCCGACTACCGCTCGCCGAGCCTGGCGCGCAGGGCTGCGCCCTTGGCCAGGGCCGTCGCGCGGAGCTGCTCCTGGAACGCGAGCATCCGGGCCCGCAGCGCGTCGTCGGAGGCTGCCAGGATCCGCACCGCGAGCAGGCCCGCGTTGCGGGCACCGCCGACGGCCACCGTGGCCACCGGAACCCCGGCCGGCATCTGCACCACCGACAGCAGCGAGTCCATCCCGTCCAGGTGCGCGAGCGGGACCGGGACCCCGATCACGGGCAGCGGGGTGACGGCGGCGAGCATGCCGGGCAGGTGGGCGGCGCCCCCGGCACCCGCGATGATCACCCGCAGCCCCCGGCCCGCCGCGTCCGACCCGTAGCTGATCATCTCCCGCGGCATCCGGTGCGCGGACACCACATCCGCCTCCCACGGCACGCCGAACTCCTGCAGCGCGGTGACCGCCGCCTCCATCACGGGCCAGTCGGAATCGCTGCCCATCACCACGCCCACCACGGGCCGGCCGTCCATGTGCCCCTCCTCACCCCTCCGGCTGCTCGTCCTCGGTGCCGTGGCGGAGGTAGCTCGCCGCGCGCCTGGCGCGGTCGCGGAGGCCAGCGAGACCCTCGCCGACGGCGGTCACGTGGCCGACCTTGCGCCCCGGCCGGACCTCCTTGCCGTAGAGGTGGACCTTGATCCCCGGGTCGGCGGCCATCACGTGCACCAGGCGCGCGTGCAGGCCAGGATCATCGCCGCCGAGGACGTTGACCATGACCGCCTGCGGCGCGGCCATCACCGGCGAGCCGAGCGGCAGGTCGAGCACGGCGCGCAGGTGCTGCTCGAACTGGGACGTCCGCGCTCCCTCGATGGTCCAGTGACCGCTGTTGTGCGGCCGCATGGCCAGCTCGTTCACCAGCAGCCCGGCCGGGGTCTCGAACATCTCGACGGCGAGCATCCCGGTGACCCCGGTGCTCGCCGCGATGGCCAGCCCGAGCTCCTGCGCGGCGACGGCCCTGGCCTCGCCGAGCCCCGGGGCGGGTGCCAGCACCTCGCGGCAGATCCCGTCCCGCTGGACGGTCTGCACGACCGGGTACACGGCCGCCTGCCCCGACGGCGACCGGGCCACCAGCACGGCCAGCTCGCGGTCGAACGCGACGTGCTCCTCGGCCAGCAGGTCAAGCCCGTGGGCGAGCACGGCCGCGGCCTCGTCCGGGGTGGCGCACACCCAGACGCCCCTGCCGTCGTAGCCCCCGGTGACCGTCTTGAGCACCACCGGCCATCCCGAGCCCGCCGCGAAGGCGAGAACGTCGCCGAGGCTGGCCACCGGGGCGCAGCGCGGGCAGGAGATGCCCAGCTCCGCCAGGCGCTCGCGCATCGCGGCCTTGTCCTGCGCATAGCGGAGCGCGCCGGCGCCGGGCCGGACGCGCATGCCCGCCCGCTCCAGCGCGGCCAGGTGCGCCCCGGGGACGTGCTCGTGATCGAACGTCACGACGTCGCATCCGCCGCCGAACGCCAGCAGGTCGTCAAGGGACCGGTAGTCGCCGATCTGGGTTCCCGCGCATACCTGCGCCGCGCTCTCGCCGGCCGCCCCGGCGAGCACCCGGAACCCGATCCCGAGGCCCACCGCGGCCTGGCAGGTCATCCTGGCGAGCTGGCCGGCTCCCACCATGCCCGCCACGGGGACGCGGGGGCCCGCCTGCGGGGTGGCCGTCGCCAGCTCGCTGGCTGTCTGGTGATCTCTCATCGCAGAGCGCAGGCTACCGCCTTCAGGCCGGGCCGCTCACCACCGGCTCATCCGGCCCGTCGGGGACGGCGTGCGGCAGGAACAGGGCGAACACCGCGGGGCGCGGCCGCACGAGCACCACCTGGCCGCCGTCGGCCGCGGCCACCGTGCGGGCCAGCGAGAGCCCGAGCCCGGTTCCGCCCGGGGCACCGCTGACGCTCCGCTCGAATATCCGCGGGACCAGTTCCGGCGGCACGCCCCTGCCCTCGTCCCTGACCTCGATCACCACCGACCGCGGCGTCTGCGACGTCCGGATCGTCACCGTCCCCGCGCCGTGCACCAGCGCGTTGTCCAGCAGCGTGGCGATCACCTGCGCCGCGCTTCCCGGCGTGACGTACGCGAACAGGCCCTTCTCCCCGGTCACCTCGAGCTTCCTGCTCACCCGCCGGAACGCCGGGTCCCACTCCACGATCTGCTGCGCGACGATGTCGTCCACGCTGGCCAGGGTGGGCGCGTGGGCCACCGACCGCCGCGCCCGGCCGAGCAGCTGGCCGACCACCTCGGTGAGCCGCTCGGTCTGGGCCAGGGCGGCCGCGCCCTCCTCCCGGACGACGTCCGGGTAGTTCGCGGCCGCGACCATCTCCTCCAGCCGCATCGACAGCGCGGTCAGCGGCGTCCGCAGCTGATGCGACGCGTCGACCGCGAAGTCGCGTTCCGCGGTCAGCAGGTCGTTGATCCGTTTCGCGGAGCCGTCCAGGCCCTCCGCCACCCGGTCCAGTTCGGGCACCCCGTACCTGCGGCCGAGCGGGCGGGCGTCGCCCGAGCCCAGCCGGTCCGCCGCCCCGGCCAGTTCCTGCAGCGGCCTGCTGAGCCGCCGGGCCTGCAGCAGGGCCAGCCCCACCGCCACGGCTATCGCCAGCAGGGCCAGCCAGCCGATCATCAGCAGCCCGCTGGTCACCTGGCCGGTGACGAACGAGTCATCGGCGGAAACGGTGACCGTGAAATCCCTGGTGGTGTCCTTCTCCGTGATCGTGTGCCGCGCGGGCGGCTTGGTGCCCACCGTGACCCTGCCACCGCCCCGCTGGACGATGATCACGTAACGGTCGGTTAGCGACCTGCCGACCTCGGCGGCATCCGGCGGCAGCCCGGAGTCCACCCGGTCCTGCAGGCCGGTGGCGAGTGTCGTGGCGTCACGCCGCAGCTGCTGGCTGGCCTGGGTGACCCGCAGCCGGCTCAGGTCGAACGCCAGCGGCACGCCCAGCAGGAGCACCGCCACCACGGCGACCACGAGCGTGGAGATGAGCAGGCGGCGCTGCATGGCTCAGCCTCCGCGCCTGCCACCGGCCGCGGCGCGGCCCGCCGCGCAGGCCGGCCCTCCGCACGAAACCCGCCTGTGCATGCTCAGCCGCCGTCCCGGCAGTCAGTCACCGCGCTCGAACCGGAAGCCGACGCCCCGGACCGTGGTGATGTACCGCGGGCTGTGCGCGTCGTCGCCGAGCTTGCGGCGCAGCCAGGACACGTGCATGTCCAGGGTCTTCGTCGAGCCCCACCACTTGCTGTCCCAGACCTGCCGCATGATCTGCTCCCGGGTCACCACCTTGCCCGCCTCGCTCACCAGCAGCGACAGGAGGTCGAACTCCTTGGAGGTGAGGTCGATCTCGGAGTCGCCCAGCCAGGCCCGGCGGGCGTCGTTGTCCACCCGCACGCCCTGCACGACCCGGCTCTCGGTCGCGCCGCGGCGCAGCAGCGCACGGACCCTGGCGAGCAGCTCGGCGAGCCGGAACGGCTTCGTCACGTAGTCATCGGCCCCCGCGTCAAGGCCGATCACGGTGTCCACCTCGTCCGCCCGGGCGGTCAGGATGAGCACGGGGATGGCGTGGCCCGCCGACCGGATCTGCCGGCAGACCTCGAGCCCGTCGAGCTTGGGCAGGCCGATATCGAGAAGGATCAGGTCGATCCCGCCGCCGCAGGCCGCCTCGATCGTGGACGGCCCGTCGGCGGCAACGCCCACCTCGTAGCCTTCGCGGCGCAGCGCTCGCGCGAGCGGCTCGGAGATGGACGGATCATCCTCAGCAAGCAGAACGCTGGTCATGCTCTGATCGTATGGCCGCTGGCAACTATTTCCTTCGCCCCACGCGCAGGAACTGCTGAGATAGCAATCCGTATCGCTTCAGAAACCCGGCGTGAGGTACCGGATCCGGCGGCCGTCACACCGGGGTGACGCCGTGCCGCCGCCGCGAGAACGACCGGTCCTTGCCCCGGGCCGCGCTGAACCTCCTGATCAGCTCCCCCCTCAGGTCCTCCGGCTGCACCACATCGTCGACCACGAGCTCCCCGGCCAGCCTGAGCACGTCGATGTCGGTCTCGTACGCCGCGCGGAGCCGCGCCGTCTCCTGCTCCCGCTCGGCCGGGTCGGCGATCGCGGCCAGCTTGTTGTAGTACACGGCGTTCACGGCGGCCTCGGCCCCCATGACCGCGATCTTCGCCGTCGGCAGCGCCAGCGTCGCGTCCGGCTCGAAGCCGGGGCCCGCCATCGCGTACAGGCCCGCCCCGTACGCCTTGCGGACCACGACGCAGATCTTCGGCACGGTGGCCTCGGACACCGCGCTGATCATCTTGGCCCCGTGCCGGATGATGCCCTGCTTCTCCACGGCCGTGCCTACCATGAAGCCGGGCACGTCGGCCAGGAACAGCAACGGGACGTTGAACGCATCGCAGAGCTGGATGAAGCGCGTGGCCTTGTCGGCCGAGTCGACGAACAGCACGCCGCCCTTGAACATCGGGTTGTTGGCGACCACGCCGACGGCCTGCCCGGCCAGGCGGGCGAAGCCGGTGATCAGCTCGCGGGCCCACAGCTCGTGGATCTCGAACAGCGAGTCCGCGTCGACCAGCCCGCGCACGTACCGGCGCATGTCGAAGGCCTGGCGCTCGCTGGCCGGGACCAGTCGGCGCAGGTCGGCAGGGACCGGCTCGCGGGGGGGAGCGGCGGGCGGCGCGCCCTGCCAGCTCGCGGGCAGGTAGGACAGGAACCTGCGGGCGGCGGCGATCGCGTCCTGCTCCGACTCGGCCAGGTGGTGGCCGCAGCCGGAGACGGTGCAGTGCATCCGCGCGCCGCCCATCTCCTCGAGCGTGGTCTGCTCCCTGACCACCATCTCCACCATCCTGGGGCTGCCCAGGTACATCGAGGCGTTCCCGTCGACCATCGCGACGTAGTCGCAGAACGCCGGGATGTAGGCGCCGCCGGCGGCCGACGGGCCGAACAGCGCGCACACCTGCGGGATGGAGCCGGAGGCGCGCACCTGGGTGTGGAAGATCTTGCCGGCCCCGCGCCTGCCGGGGAACATCTCCACCTGGTCGGTGATCCGCGCCCCCGCCGAGTCCACCAGGTAGATCATGGGGATGCCGGAGGCGTAGGCCTTCTCGATGATCCGGATGATCTTCTCCACGGTGCGCGCGCCCCAGGAGCCCGCCTTGACCGTGGAGTCGTTCGCCATCAGCGCGACCGGGCGCTGGTCCACGGTCGCCGTCCCGGTGACCACCCCGTCCGCTGGCAGGCCGTCGGCCAGCACGTTGGCGAAGGCCCCGTCCTCGGTGAAGCTGCCCTCGTCTACGAGCAGGGCGATCCGGTCCCGGGCGAACAGCTTGCCGCTGGCGGCCGCCGCCTCGTGGTACCTGGCCGCGCCGCCGGTCTCGATCCTGGCCCTGACCTCGGCGAGCTCGGGATGGCCTGGCCGCCCGTCGGCGTCGCCGCCGGCGGCCGCCGTCGCGTCCCTCAGTTCTTCGCTCACGCTGGCGAGCGTACGCCGCCGCTGCGGCTGAGGTGCTCCTGGCTGCGCGGCCCAGAACGCCGACCGCGGCCGGCACCCGTGCTGACCGGGGAACCTGCCAGTGTGGCGGCGGCGCGCGTTATGCCTGGATTATCCGGGTTCGCGGGCCTGCCCGGAGGACCTGGGACGGAAGCCGGCGCCCGATGATCCGCTCCGCGTCCGCCGCGGCGTCGATCATCGCCGCGAGGTCGATCCCGGTCGCCACGCCCATGTCCTCGACCATGTGCACGAGCTCCTCGGTGGCGATGTTGCCGGTGGCGCCCGGCGCGTACGGGCACCCGCCGAGCCCGCCGACGGAGGCGTCGAAGTCCCACACCCCCAGTTCCAGGGCGGCGAGCACGTTCGCCAGGCCGGTCCCCCGCGTGTTGTGGAAGTGCAGGTTGAGCGCGACATCGGGGTGCGCCGAGCGGAACGCGCCGACCAGGTCGCGGACCCGCCGCGGCGTGGCCATGCCCGTGGTGTCGCCGAACGAGATGCAGTCCGCCCCGTCCGCCACGGCGCGGCCGGCGGTCCGCACCACCCGCTCCACCGGGACGTCGCCCTCGTACGGGCAGCCCCACGCGGTCGACACGATCACCTGGCACGTGGCACCGCGCTGGTGCGCCTCGTCGATGACCACCGCGATGTCGTCCAGCGACTCCCCGGTCGACCGGTTCACGTTCTTGCGGTTGTGCGTGTCCGAGGCGGAGACCACAGCCTCGATCTCGGTGACCCCCCGGTCCAGCGCCCGCCGCGCGCCGCGCAGGTTCGGGACCAGGGCCGAGTACCTGACCGACGGCGCCCGCTCGATCCCCCGCCACACCTCGTCGGCGTCGGCCATCTGTGGGATCGCCTCCGGCCGGACGAAGGACACCGCCTCGATCCGCTGCACCCCGGTCGCCGACAGCCGGTCGATCAGCTCGATCTTGGCCTCGGTCGGCACCGGGTCCTCGTTCTGCAGCCCGTCCCTCGGGCCGACCTCGCGCACCGAGATCCGCTCCGGAAGGTCACTCACCACCCGCTCCCTTCGGCAGCCGGGCCACCGTGGCCGGCGCTCCTGGGTTAACGCCGCGAGGCCCCGATTTCTGTCCGCCCGGAAGGCCGTGGCCGTCCCCTTATCCCCGGAGACGGGCCAGAACGGGCAGCGACGGCGGCCTCACCGGTCCTCCCGGGCCAGCCTGGCCCGTTCGTCCTCGATGAGCTGGAACATCGTGGCCTGCACCCGCTCGACCTGGGGGATCTCGTTGAGCACCAGCTGGCCGTGCTCGCCGGCGGACTCCACGACGAGCCTGCCGCAGCCGAGCAGCCGGTCGACCGGGCCGCGCGAGAACGACACGTCGCTGATCCTGTTCAGCGGGAAATCGCGGCCGGAACGGATCAGGATGCCGCGGCGCAGCCGGAGCCTGCGGGTGGTCAGCTCGTAGCTCGTGGTCTTCCAGCGCAGCAGCGGCACGACGCCCCAGGCGATCACCGCGAAGAGGACGACGATGCCGATCGCGTCCCTGGCGATGGCCGCGGCGCCGGTGACCGGCAGCAGCACCAGGGCGGCGATGGCCGCGGCGATGACCACCGCCAGCAGGAAGAACGGCCTCAGCAGCGTCTTGGCGTGCGGGTGCAGCCTGAGCACGAACTGCTCGCCCTCGGACAGGGACTCATCACCGGCCATAGGCCACATCGTGGCACGCATGAGGCCACAATGGCGCGTCACCGGACGTGGACGACGTCGCCCGCGCTGACCGGGACGGGCCCGGTGTCCGACCGGACCACCAGCCGGCCGGAGAGGTCCACCTCGGCCGCCGTCCCGGTCACCGTGCGGCCGCCGGGCAGCGACACCGCGACCTGGCGGCCGAGGGTGCCGCACAGCCCCTCGTACTCCTGGCGCAGCCCGCACGCTGCGGCGTCGCCCAGCGCGCCGGTCCAGGCGCGGTACCAGCGGCCGAACTCGCCGAGCACACGGACCAGCAGCCCGCCGGGGGACGCGTCCGCTCCCTCCAGCGCCAGCGAGGTTGCGCTGGCCACCGGCAGGTCATCGCGGCCGGACGACACGTTGATCCCGATCCCCACCACGATCGCCGCGCCGGCCTGCTCGGCGAGGATGCCGGCCAGCTTCGCCCCGTTCACCTGCACGTCGTTGGGCCACTTCAGCCGGGCATCGACCCCCGTCTCCGCGCGGATGGCCGTGGCCACGGCGACGCCGGCGAGCAGCGGCAGCCAGCCCCGGCTCGCCGGGGGCACCACCCCCGGCCGCAGCAGGACCGAGAACGTGAGCGCGGCGCCCGGCGGGCTGACCCATTGCCTGCCCATCCGGCCGCGGCCGGCGGACTGGGCCCCGGCCACGAGCACCGCCCCCTCCGCAAGCCCGCTCCTGGCATCGGCGAGCAGGTCCGCGTTGGTGGACCCGGTCTCTGCCACCACGCGGATGTCCTGCCAGAGCCCGCCTGGCACGACCACGGCCCGGCGCAGCGCATGGGCGTCCACGGGCGGCCGGCCGGTCGAACGGTTACCTGACATACAGGATATTGTCAAGGCCGTGGAGTAACCTGTGCCGCGCCGGGTGCCACCGTTCAGAGTCCGTGAGCAAGCCTGGCTGACGCGTTGCTTGAGACAGCCGAGGAGAGCTGTGCCCGATCTCAAGATCAGCGAGCGCCAGGACACGCGCGGGCGAGCTCCCGCAGGCAGCGGTCCCGCCAGGCTGACCAGTGCTCTGGGCTGGGACCTGTCGGCGGCCCAGCGGTCGCTGCGCCGGGGCGCCGCGACGCTGGCGCCGAAGGCGCTGTGGCGCGGCCACCGCCTGTTCACGATCCTCGTGCTGCTCTCGCTGGTGCCGCGGGCCCTCGCGGCGCTGGCCTTCCGGCCCGCCCTGCTCACGTCGGACTCGTTCCTGTACATGGACGAGGCCGCCAGGGGCACGCTGGGCACGATCCGGCCGTCCGGGTACTCCCTGCTGCTCGACGTGCTCCAGCCGCTCCCGCACGACCTGCTCGCGGTCACCACGGTCCAGCACCTCATGGGCATCGGCACAGCGGCCATCGTCTACGGCATGCTCCGCTACTGGGGCCTGCCAGCCTGGGGCGCGTCCCTGGCAGCGGCGCCGACGCTCTTCGACCCGCGCGAGATCGCGCTCGAGTCCTACATCCTGCCCGACACGCTGTACAACCTGATGCTGGTGGCGGCGGCCGCGCTGCTGATGACCAGGCGGGTGCCGCGGCTGTGGCAGTGCGCCCTGGCCGGCCTGCTGGTCTCCTACGTCTCGGTCCTGCGCGGCAACGGGCTCCCGCTTGCCGTGATCTTCGCCGTGTTCATCCTGGTCCGGCGCGTCGGCTGGCGGGCGTTCACCGCGGCCGCCGTCACGTTCGCCGTGCCGCTGCTGGCGTACGTGTTCACGTTCCACTCCGAGTACGGGCAGTACAACATCACCGAGAGCGACGGCCTCTTCCTGTGGTCCCGCACGACGAGCTTCGCCAACTGCGCGGTGATCAAGCCGCCGCGGGAACTCGCGCCGCTCTGCCCGAACCGCGAGAAGTCGGTGGCCCCGACCGGGCCGACGCAGGCCTGGTCGGTGAACGCCCTGCTCAACGCGCCGACGCCGGCGGACTACCTGTGGGCCCCGGACGTCTGGTGGCGCCACGACAGGTACCCCGGGATCAACAGGTACAACAACAGGCTCGGCCTGCACTTCGCGATCGACGCGATCGAGGCCCAGCCGCTGAGTTACCTCAGGGTCGTCGCCAGGGACGTGATGCTGGTCTTCGTGCAGAACGACCGGCCGCTGACCAAGAGCACGATGAGCTTCACCGTGACACCGCATATCGACGCGAAGCTGCCGCCGGCTTACGCGGCGGACGAGCACCGGTACGCGGGCACCAGCGGCAACACCTACCTGGTGCAGCCGTTCACCTACTTCCTGCTGCTGTACCAGGAGCCCATCTACTTCAGCGGCCTGATGTTCCTGTTCGTCATGGTGGCCGGGCTCGTCGGCGTGATCAAGCGGTGGCGCGCCTGGGGCCGCATCGCGGCGCTGCCGTGGGCGCTCGCCGCGGTCAGCATCGTGCTGCCCGCGATGCTGACCCAGTCCCTGTACCGGTACACGATCGTCGCGATCCCGCTGGCCTGCATCGCCGCGGGAATGGCGTTCGTCAAGCCGGCCCCGGAGCCCGCCGGTACGCCCGGTCACTGACCGGCGCCCTGGGGCGCGGCGCAGCGGCCAGCGCGGAGGCGGCGGAGGGCGACGGGGAGGCGGGCCGGGTGGCGGGCCGGGACCGGGGAGCCGCCACTGGGTCGCCCGGGTCCCGCTGCGGGCCCGAATGCCGTGCGCGCAGCACCAGGGCAAGCTCAAACCTGGCGTCGGGATTGTCGAGCTGGTCGCCGAACAGGTCCTGCAGCTTGTGCAGCCGGTACCGGGCGGTCTGCGGGTGGATGAACAGGCGGGAGGCCACGCTGCTGCTCTTCCCCGTCTCCAGCCACGCCAGCAGCGTCTCGGCCAGCATGTCCCTGCGGCCCGCCGCCATCCCCCGGAGCGGGGCGAGCCGCCTCG
>JASHPR010000408.1 GCA_030038015.1 Streptosporangiaceae bacterium | reverse complement strand
GGCCCGCGGCAGGGGACGCGGCGAGCCGGGCCACCGCGCGGCCCAGCCTCCGGCCGGGCACGCAAGCCGGTTCCCCGTCCGGCACCGGGGCCAGCTCCCCGCCAGGCTCTGGCGAGGCCGCTGCGGCACCGCTTCCGCCGGAACGCCCGCACCCGGAAGTGGTCCAGGACCTGTACGTGGTGCCGCCGCGCCCGCAGCCCAGGCTGCCCTATGGCGAGCCGATGTACACCGTCGAGGACGGGCCGAAAGTCGTGGCCCTGACCATCGACGACGGGCCGAGCCCGGTGTACACGCCGCAGATCCTGCGGATCCTGAGCCAGTACGGGATCACGGCGTCGTTCTCGATGATCGGGCTGAACGCGGTGACCTACCCAGGGGTCGCCCAGGAGGTGGCCGCGGCCGGCCACGTGATCGTCAATCACACCTGGAACCACTACAACCTCGGCTTCATGTCCGCCGCGGACGTGCAGGACGAGATATCACGGGCGACCGACGCGATCCACGCCGCCACCGGCGAGCGTCCCCGCATGTTCCGGGCGCCCTACGGCGTGTGGCCGCCGGCCGTCTTCAGTTACTGCGCGCAGGCAGGGCTGACGCCGCTGGCCTGGTCGGTCGATCCGCGCGACTGGTCGCGCCCCGGCGTCCGCTCGATCGTCGGGACCATCGTGTCCGACACCCGCACCGGCTCGATCATCCTGGAGCACGACGGCGGCGGGAACCGGTCGCAGACGGTCGCGGCGCTGAAGATCTGGCTGCCGCGGCTGCTGGACGCGGGCTACCGGTTCACCACTCCGTGAGCCCCGTGGCCAGCCGGACGGGGAAAAGACCGGCTGGTACCGGCGCCATCTGTGCAGCGCTCACCGGTCGATGGCGATGATCTGCCCGGCCGCCGCCTCGAACGGCGCGTCCCGCGCCTTCAGGTCCAGGAGCGTCTCGTTGACGTCGGACAATGGCATCATCATCGGCGCGCCGCCGGGCCGGAGGCGGTGGATGCGCCATCGCACAATGGCCACGGGCAGCGCCGGGCTTATGCGGGTGACCGGGGCGGCCGGGTGGCTGAGGCCGGAGAGGGGATACAGGATGACCGACGACGGTGAGCTGGCCGGGCTCGATCCTTTTGCCCTGCTCGACAGCGAGGCCGGGCGGCTGGATGCGTTCCTTTCCGGCGTCGGCGAATCCGGCTGGCAGCGGGCATCGCGGTGCGCTGGGTGGACGGTACGGGACGTGCTCGGGCATCTCACCGCGGGCGAGGACTACCACCGGGCCTGCCTGGATGGGACGGTCGCGGCGTTTCTCGCCGGCTTCGCCGAGCGCGGCGGCACTGACCTGGATTCGGTGAACGCGCTCGGCGTCGCCGATTATGCCGCGCTCTCACCGGCCGAGGTGCTCGCCCGCTGGCGTGCTGCCAGCGCAGACAACCGGCGCCGGTTCCGCGAGCGCGGAGACGGCGTCGTGGACACCTCGGTCGGGGAGTACCCGTGCCGCTGGCAAGCGTTCCACGTGGCCGCCGAGCTCGCCACGCACGCCGACGACATCGGCGTGCCCGTCACGCGCGAGGAGCATGAGCAGCGGGCGGCGTGGCGGGCCCGTTACTCCCGGTTTGCACTTGCGGAAGCGAAACCTCAGCTGGAGATCCGGCACGTCGGCGCGCGTACGGCCATCAGCGACGGAGCGGCCGCCGTAGAGCTCGACGACGACGAGCTGATCGAGGCCGTGATGGGCCGGCTGGACCAGACATCCGGGTTCAGCGAAACGCTCCGCGCGCTGTTGTCGATGATGCCGTGACCCGCGGGCGCGCCGTGGCCGGTGGGGGCACGGCACGGCCCCGTGGACTGGGTCCGCAGCGCCCGTGGCGGCCGGGGAGGTCACCCTGAAACAGCGCTGAACCGGTGGCCCAGACGGCTGAAACAATATGTCTGAGGTGTCCCGCGAGCCGCCACGGATTGTCGGTGGCCTTCGGCATACTGCCGGTCATGGCGACACCATCGGGCGAGAGTTCGCCGGACGCCGGGTCCCGCCCGCAGCCGGCCCCGGGCAGCGAGGTCCGGCACGGGGCCCGTCCGTTCGCGCACCTGGATGTCCCGCTGGCGCCGCTGTACCGCAGGGTGATGGCTGTCTTCATGGCAGCCAAGCAGCGCTATGTGGTGCACCTGCGGCCGGAAGACGTCGCCGAGGCGCTGCGTCGCGACGGGCACTGGGAGCCGCTCGCTGCCGAGCAGGTTGATGAAGCACTCCGCAGCCTGGAGGGGTGGGGCAACCTGCGCGCCGACCCGGACACCGGGCGGGTGACCACGGTCGAGGATTTCTACCGTGCCCGTTACCTGTATCAGCTCAGCCGGGAGGGTGAGGCCGCCGAGCGCGCGCTGGCACTGTACGAGGCCGAGCTGGGCAGGCGGGGCGAGCTGCAGGCGGTCGCGCTGGAGGACATCAGGGTCCGGCTGCGGGCGCTGCATGACCTGCCGGACAATCCCGATCCGGCGGTTGTGCACAGCCTGCTGCTGGAGCTGATGGGCCGGCTCGACAGCCTCGCCGCGAACGCCAGTGCGTTCATGTCCGGTCTGCAGCGCACGCTGGACATGCAGGAGATCGACGAGGAGGCGTTCCTCGCATACAAAGACAGGCTGATCGACTACCTGGAGCGGTTCGTCTCCGAGCTGGTGGTCAAGGCCTTCGACATCGAGACGATGCTCCGGCGGCTGGAGACGGCCGGCACCGGCCGGGTGGACCAGCTGCTCCGGCTCGCCGCCGAGCGTGAGGCAGCCGACGTCGCGCCCGGCGGCGATCTGCCGGCGGGCAGCACCCGGGCCGCGGCCGGCCAGGACCGGGAGAACGCCGAACCGGCAGCCCGCAAGCTGGCCGAGTGGCGGCTCCGCTGGTCCGGCCTTGCCTCGTGGTTCGTGACGGCCGATCGTCAGCACCCCAGCCAGGCCGAACTGCTGCGCAGCCGTACCCGGCAAGCCATCCCCGACCTGCTCGCGACCGTGAGCGTCTTGCAGGAACGCCGCACCGGCCGCAGCGACCGGAGCGCTGACTTCCGCGCGCTCGCCCGGTGGTTCGCCGAGACGCCGGCGGATGCCGACGCGCACCGGCTCTGGCGAGCGGCTTTCGGCCTGACGCCGTCGCGGCACCTGACTGCGGAGGCGACGGCGGAGCAGCCGGACGTCCCGGCCGGCACCAGCTGGCTGGACGCGCCGCAGACGGAGATCGCGCCGCGGCTGCGCCAGACGGGTCGCTACCTCCACCGTGGCCAGCAAAGGCGGGTCGCTGACCGGTCCGCAG
>JASHPR010000407.1 GCA_030038015.1 Streptosporangiaceae bacterium | reverse complement strand
CCGGGCGGGTGGGCCGGCCGGGCGGGTGGGTCAGCGGCGCGGGTGGGCCGGCCGGGTGGGTCAGCCGGTGCGTGAACGGGAGGCCGCGACCCGGCGCCAGCGGGCCATCAGGCCGCCCTCGGCCTCCTCCGCGGTCATCGCGTAGCAGAGGTGGTCACGCCACGCCCCGTCGATGTGCAGGCTGCGCTTGCGCAGGCCCTCCTCGCGGAACCCGAGCTTCTCCACCACGCGCCTGCTGGCGTGGTTCTCCGGCCTGATCGTGGCCTCGATGCGGTGCAGCCCCACGACGAAGAAGCAATGGTCCATGGCCATGGCCAGCGCGGTGGGGATCACGCCGCGGCCCGCGCAGGCCTCGTCGATCCAGTAGCCCACCTGCGCCGAGCGCGCCGAGCCCCACACGATGGTGCCGACCGTGAGCTGCCCGGCGAACCGGCCGCCGTAGGTCACCACCCAGGGGATCGTCAGGCCCTGCCGCGCCTCGCGGCGCATCGTGCGGGCCATCGAGACGTAGGGGCCGAGGCTGGACCGGTACAGCGGGGTCTCGGGATTGGTCGGCTCCCAGGGCCGCAGCCACATCGCATTGCGCACCCTCGTGTCCCGCCAGACCGCGGCATCCTTTACCCGGATCGGGCGCAGGCCGACAGGCAGGTCCAGAAGGTCAGGCTCGGTCAGGGTGGCCGGCCAGCCGCGCATGCGTCCCACGGCACCATCATTCCCCTGCCTGGGGCCGTCCGCCATTCGGTGGACCGACGAATACCTGCGCCCGCGGCGGGGCAGGCCCGGCCCGGGGTCAGTGGTGACGGGGGTGATCACCGCCGTGCGCCTGGTCGACCGCGTGCCCGAGCACGCGGCTGAGCACCGCCATCCCGTCCCTGACGCCGCCGGACGACCCGGGCAGGTTGACGACCAGCGTCTGGCCGGCCAGGCCGGCCAGGGCCCGGGAGAGCATGGCGTCCGGAACGCCGGCCAGCTCCCCTTCCCGGCGGATCGCGTCCGCGATGCCGGGAACCTCCCTGTCGATCACCTTCCTGGTCATCTCGGGCGTGAGGTCGAGCGGCGTCAGCCCGGTCCCGCCCGTGGTGACGATGACGTCGTACCCGGACCCCACCCCGTCCCGCAGCGCCTTCTCCACCGGGTCGCCGTCCGGGACCACCACGGGGCCGTCGACCTCGCACCCGGCTTCCTGGAGCAGCCGGACGAGCACCGGGCCGGAGCGGTCCTCGTAGACCCCGGCGGACGCCCGGTTCGACACGGTGATCGCCAGTGCCCTGATCACGACGTACCCCGGCGCCAGGTCCCGGTCTTGCCGCCGGTCTTCTCCTCGACCCTGACGCCGGTGATCACCGCGGCCGGGTCGACCGCCTTGATCATGTCGATCAGCGCCAGCGCGGCCACCGAGACCGCGGTCAGCGCCTCCATCTCCACGCCGGTCCGGTCGGCTGTCCGCGCCGTGGCGGTGATCTGGACGCCATCGTCATGCACCTCGGCATCGACGGTCACCGAGTGCAGCCCGATCGGGTGGCAGAGCGGGATCAGGTCCGGGGTGCGCTTGGCACCCTGGATCCCGGCGATGCGCGCCACGGCCAGCGCGTCCCCCTTGGGCACGGTGCCCTCGCGCAGCGCGGCCACGGCGGCGGGGGAGAGCAGCACCCGGCCGGACGCGGTGGCGGCCCTCGCCGTCACCTCCTTGGCCGACACGTCGACCATGCGGGCCTGCCCCGCGGCGTCGAGGTGGGTGAGCTCCGGCACCCCGGGGGCCCCGGCCGGCCCGGAGCCAGGCCGGCCGGTCATGGCAGCACCAGCACGTCGACGTCGGCTCCCTCGGGAAGCTCGGTCACCGCCTCGGGCACGATGATCAGCGCGTTCGCCCTGGCCAGCGACGCCAGCTGGTGGGACTGCTGGCCGGAGACCGGCGCGACCACGCCGGCCGACGGGTCCAGGGTCCCGCGCAGGAACGATCTGCGGCCGGCCGGTGACCGGACCGGCGCGGCGAGCGTGGCCGAGGTGGCGGCGAGGCGTTCAGGGTCAATCCCTTGCAGAACGCTGGCCGCGGGCCTGACGAACAGCTGGAAAGATACGTACGCACTGACCGGGTTCCCCGGCAGGGTGAAGATCGGCGTGGCCGCCGGGCCCACGGCGCCGAACCCTTGCGGCATCCCCGGCTGCATGGCGATCTTGCGGAAGGTGACGGTGCCCAGGTCGTGCAGGGCCGCCTTGACGATGTCGTGCTCGCCGCCCATGCTCACCCCGCCGGTGGTCACCAGCAGGTCCGCGCTGGCCAGCGCGTCCTCGATCGCGGCCAGCACCGCCTGCTTGTCGTCCGGCACGATTGGGAGGCGGGCGGCGCGGAAGCCGGCCTGCCGCGCGGCCGCTGCGAGCATGCGGCTGTTGGACTCCCAGATCTGCCCCGGCGTGACCGGCTGCCCTGGCTCGATGAGCTCGTTCCCGGTGGACATCACGGTCAGCCGGGGCCTGCGGCGGGCGGTGACGGTGCCCCGGCCCGCCGCGGCGAGCAGGCCGAGCTGCACCGGCCCGAGCCGCGTCCCCGCCCTCAGCAGCACGTCGCCCACGGCCGCGTCGCCGCCGGCCCGGCGGATCGCGTTGCCCGGCCCGGCGGGCCTGGTGAACGTCACCTGCCTGCCGCGCGCGCTTCCCCCGTCCGTCCACTCCACCGGCACCACGGCGTCGGCGCCGGACGGCACCGGCGCGCCGGTCATGATCCGCAGGCAGGTTCCCGGGGCCAGCTCGTGCCGCCGGGTGTCGCCGGCCGGGACCTCGCCCCGGACCGGCAGCGTGACCGGCCGCTCCGGGGCAGCCGCGGCGACGTCGGCGGCGAGCACCGCGTACCCGTCCATGCCCGAGTTGTCGAACGGCGGCAGCGGCCAGGCGGCGGTGACGTCCTCGGCGAGCACCGCGCCCTCGGCCTCGTCCAGCCCCAGCTCGCCGGGGGGCAGCGGGCGGATCGCCGCGAGCACCTCGGACAGGTAGCTCTCCACCGGCTGCAGCCCCGCCTGCCCGGTGTGCCCGGCGTGTCCGGCGATGGTCATCGGCGGCCGTCCCTGGCCGCCGGGCAGGCCGGCATCAGAGGCTGTCGAGGTAGCGCCGCAGCCACGGCACGAACTCCGGGGCGATATCGGGGCGGTCGCACGCGAACTGGATCTGGGTGCGCAGGTAGTCCTGCTTGTTGCCGGTATCGTAGCGGCGGCCGCGGAACAGCACGCCGTGCACGCCGCCCCCGCCGCCCGTTCCCCGGTCGTCCACGGCGAGCGACCGCAGCGCGTCGGTGAGCTGGATCTCGCCGCCGCGCCCGGGCGGCGTCTCGCGCAGCACGTCGAATATCGCCGGGTCGCAGACGTAGCGCCCGATGACGATCCAGTTCGACGGCGCCTCCTCGGGGGCCGGCTTCTCGACCAGGTCGGTGACGGCGACGACATCCGCGGTGTCGGTGGGCTTGATCGCCGCGCACCCGTACGACGACACCTGGTCGGGCTCGACCTCCATCAGCGCGACGACGCTCCCCCCGTAGCGCTTGCGCACCTCGATCATGCGCCGCAGCAGCGGGTCGCGGCGGTCGATCAGGTCATCGCCCAGCAGCACCGCGAACGGCGCG
>JASHPR010000406.1 GCA_030038015.1 Streptosporangiaceae bacterium | reverse complement strand
TGGCCGGCGCTGACGCCTTCTTCGTGCGGGGACGAGGCCGGGTTGTTCTCGATCAGCGTGGTGCCGAGCGCGGTGAGGGTGCCGTCGGGTGCGACGGCGTACCGGCCGATCGAGCCGCTGCCCGCGTTCGCGGTGTAGGCGAAGCCGCCGGCGGCGGCCAGCCAGCAGGCCGCGGCCTGGTCTATCGGCACCGCTGGGCCGTTCGCCGTCACCGTGCCGTCAGGGGCGACGTCGTAGGAGGTGGCGCCGCTCTTGCCGGTGGTGAGCGCGGCGTCGGAGACCAGCAGGTAACCGGCGCGGTCGAAGTCGAACCCGAACGGGGCGCCGCCGACCGCCGCCGTGGTGATCGCCGGGCCTGCCTTACCGTTAGGGCCGACCAGGAAGGTGTCAATCGTGTTCGAGCCGAGCTCGTCGACGACCAGCACGTTCCCGTCGTTGGTGAACTGGATCTGCTTCGGCACCAGCGCTCCGGAGCCGAGCGGCTGGACCGAGCCCGGGATCGTGTGCAGCCCGCGCCAGTCGAGCCAGAAGCCGGCGATCGTTTTCGAGCCTGCGTTGAGCACGTAGACCAGGTAGACCGGGCCGTCTCGGGAGATGGTGACGCTGTTCGGGTCCGTGCCGCCTGAACTGGCCGTGTCGATCAGGCTCAGGCCCCAAGGGCCGGCGACGAACGCCGAGATCGAGTTGCTGCCCGCGTTGACGTTCACCACGACTCTGCCGTCGCGGGAGACGACGATCGAATGCCCGGAGCCGAGCGTCCCGCCGTCACCGCCGGTCGGGTAGGAGCCGGCCGGTGTCAGGGTCCCGTCGCTGGCGCGGGCGTACGCCTCGATCGCGTTGCCGCCGGGCGAGTTGGTCATGGTGTACACCGCGCCCGCGCCGCCCGGCACGCCGGCGGCTCGGGCAGGGCCGGCAACGGCGGCCAGGCCGCCGACCGCGGCGAGCCCGATCCCGGCTGCCATCGCCGCACGGATCAGGCCCGGGATCGCCCGCCGGGCGCCCCCGTCTCCCGGCGGCCGAACCGCTGCCTGCCCGCCAGCACCGGTCGCGGCAGCGGCCGATGCCAGCCACCATCGGCGTGTCAAGTTCTTCATCTGCTGTCCTTTCCTGCGGCGGGGCCCACAGCCTGGCCGGCGGCCAGCGGCTGCCCGCGGTTCCACTCCTTGTTGGCGTCCGCGGCGCCCGGGGTCTTAGGTCGCCTCGGCGCAGAAATGGCGGAAAGACACCGCGGCGGGGCCGCTGCCCACTCGAGGCGGGCAACCAGGCAGTGCGCGGGAGCGCGAACCGGCCGGGGCCTGCCCGGGGCTGTCACCAGTCACACGGGGCGCGGCGGTCAGCCCTGCGGTGAACCGGGCAGAGATGATGGCTGTCTGGCCGATCGACGTGGGCAGCCGCGGGTAGCGGTCAGTGTGCCTGGCCGCGGACGACGGCCAGCAGCCCCGCGAAGTCCTCCCCGCACGGGCCGCATGCTTGCAGGTGCGCCGCGATGCCCGGGTATCGCTCTTCGGTCGGCTCGCCTGCGGCCACCAGCTCGGCGTAGACGTGCAGCATCTCCATGGCCTCCGCGCAGCCCACATCCCGCGGATCAGTCCGCAAGAACCGGTCCAGTTCTGACCAGCCGTTCATGAGCGTCCCGCAGTGTCGTGGCCCAGGTACCCGTTCGCAACCAAGGCGGCCCGCAGCTTGCGCCGGGCTTCGAACATTGCCTGGTAGATCGCGTTGCGGCTGGAGCCGAGGTGTATCACCAGGGTATCCAGCGGGACGTCGTTGAGCACGATCGCGACGAAGACCTCCCGCTGGCGCGGGGTCAGCTCGGAGTCCACCGCCCGGCGCAGCGCGGCGAACAGATCCCCCCACTCAGCCTGGTGCGCAGGGTCCGCACCGAACCGGCCCGGCAGCCGGGACCAGTCCTCAGCGTCCAGCCGGACAGCCGGGTGCCGCCAGAAATGCCGGCCGATCTTGGCCGACACTTCGAAGATCACGAACTTGCACGCCCAGGTGGTGAACCGGCTCTCCCCCCGGAACTGCCCGATCTTGGCGGTGATCGCCACCAGCGCGTCGCCTGCGGCCTGGTAGGCCAGGTCATCGAGCTCGGGTCCGGCGATCCGCAGCCGCGGGCCACGCCGGGCGGCCTCACCGTGTGCAATACGCACCAGCATCTCGTGCAGCCGTGCCAGTGCAGCTTCTCGCCGCGGGCCAGCCTCGGCGAGCGCCCTGAGCCACTCGGCTGACTCAGCATCCAGCCCGGCAGGCACGGCAAACGCCTTCTCAGCCGTTTGATCACCCCTCGCCACTGCGCTGTTCGTCACGACTTACTATTCGTCACCGGCCGGCAGGCTTGGTCCTGCGTCGTAACATCGCACAGTGCGAGCGCGATGGGCCGGCCTGCCCTGCAGACGGGCAGAGGGGGCACATGTGTCCACTGCCACATCACTGCGCATGTGTCTCTCCTTCGATGCCTATCGCGTCGCTGCTCACGGCGCTGTTGCTGAAGAGTCTGCGCAGCCGCCAAATGTGTTACGGTGAAGTTCTGACCTGCCATCAGGCGGACGGCTTTGCCGTCGACATCCGCCGGAAGGTATTCGGACGCTCCTATGCGGGCCGACCTCGGCGAATGAGTTCATCGCGCTCCTGGGACCTGCAAGCGATATATCGTTCCTCGATAACGAATCGGTGTATTTGCTCCGAGATTCGGGCCGACGAACCCTGTTCCCGGTGACCAGGACGTTGCCACTGGTCTGGTCCGGACGCTCGGCCGTTGTCATCGTGCCGTCCCTGGTTCAGCGCCGCCGTCGGGTCGCCGTTCCGCTGTCTGGCTGCTGCGGCCGAACGCCTCGTCGATGATCGCTTGCAGCCTGTGCATCGTGTCGGGTGACGGCGGGGTGAAGTCCTCCAGCTCGTAGACCCTGCCCAGGAACGCGTATTTGCTCTCGCCGTAGCGGTGATAGGGCAGCAGCTGGTAGTCGACCACGTTCTTGTGCGGGCGGATGAATGCCAGCACGGACCTGATGTGGTCCTCGTCGTCGTTCACGCCGGGAATGAGCGGGGTGCGGGCGATGAACCTGATATCCGGGAAGGTCTCGTAGGCCTTCTTGAAGTTCTCCAGGATGCGCGTGTTGGGCGCGCCGCACCATTTCCTGTGGCGTTCGGGGTCGGTGAGCTTGTGGTCATGGAGCATGGTGTCGACATGCGGCAGCACCTGCTCCATGAAGCGCCAGGGCACGTTGCCCGCGGTCTCGATGGCCGTGGTGATGCCGCGTTCGTGCGCGCCGGCCAGCAGCGCGGCGCTGAAATCGGGCTGGAGCAGGCACTCGCCGCCGCTGAGCGTGATACCGCCGCCGGATTCGTCGTAGAAGGCGCTGTCCTGGTCCACCTCCTCGAGCACCTGGTCCACGGTCATCTCCTGCCCGAAGACGTGCAGCGCCCCGGTCGGGCAGGCCGCGGCGCACTCCTGGCCGCACTCGCCGGCCAGGTCCCAGTTGACGTGCACCCGGTCATCGGGGCCGTCGATCACGTACATGGCTCCCTCCGGGAACGGCGGCTGCAGGCAGCGTCCGCATGCCTTCTTGCCGATGCACTTGCTGATGTCGTAGGCGAGTTCCGGCCTGCGGTTGATGCTCTCGGGGTTGCTGCACCACTTGCAGCGCAGCGAGCATCGCTTCAGGAACACCGTCGTGCGGATGCCGGGGCCGTCGTCGGTGCAGAAATGCTGGATGTTCAGCACCAGTCCGGTCGGGGATCCCGCGGGCATCTCCTGAGTCGCCATGTCTTGTCCCCTCAGTCTCCCAGCGCGATGCCCAGCGACCGGGCGATCTGCACGAACACGCTGTCCGTCGGCACCGTGCGCACCTTGTTGATGGCCTCGGCCAGCGGCACGAAGGTCAGCTCCGGCGGCTGGAAGGCCACCATCACGGCGTTGTGCCCCTGGTCCAGGGCGCGCACCGCGCCAGCGCCGTAGCCGAGCCCCAGCTGGCGGTCGACGGCGGTGGGCGGGCCGCCCTTGACCAGCAGGCCCAGCACGAGCGGGTAGGTCTGCTCATCGGTCAGCCGCTGCAGTTCCAGCGCCACCACCTCTGCCGCGTGGCCAGATCGCTCGATGACGTGCGCGCCGGCCGGGCCGGTGGCTCCCGGCGACAGCGAGGCCTTGAGCGGATGCACAGCCGGCGCGTCGGCCGGCGGCCGCGGGCC
>JASHPR010000405.1 GCA_030038015.1 Streptosporangiaceae bacterium | reverse complement strand
TAGAACACGACCCGCATCCCGAGCGCCTCGCTGACGACCGAGAGCTGCGCGCCGATGTTGCCGTATCCGACGATTCCGAGCGTGCGGCCGCGGACCTCATGGGCGCCGGCGGCCGACTTGTCCCACACCCCGGCGTGCATGGCCCGGTCCTTCTCGGTGAGCCGACGGGTCAGCGTGATGATCTCGGCCAGCGTCAGCTCGACCACGCTGCGGGTATTCGAGTACGGCGCGTTGAATACGGCAACGCCGAGCGCCGAGGCCGCCGCCAGGTCGATCTGGTCGGTGCCGATGCAGAACGCGCCGACCGCAAGCAGGTCGGGAGCCCCGGCCAGCACTGCCGCGGTGAGCCGGGTCTTGGACCGGATGCCCAGCAGCGCGACCCCTGGCAGCGCGGCGGCCAGGTCGGCTTCCGACAGCGCAGATCGCTGCTGGATGACCTCGAGCCCGGCGTCTTCGAGCAGCCGGACGGCCTCGGGATGGATGTTCTCCAGGAGCAGCGCCTTCACCGGACCAGGCTAACGGACGCCCGCATTCGCGCAGGCCAGGTGCTGCGGGTGCCTCCCCTGCCAGGGGCGGCCAGCCGTTCATCTTCCCGTGGACAGGCGAGGCGCTGCCTCGGGCAGCGAGGCGCGCCGCCTCAGGCAGCGAGGACCCTCGCCTTCTCCCGGTCGAACTCGTCCTGGCTGATGACGCCCCGGTCACGGAGGCTGGCCAGCTTCTCCAGCTGCTCAGCGGAGCCGCTGGACCCCGCGGCAGACCGGACGTACTCGCGGAAGGCCTCGTCCTGCTGCTGGGCTTGCCTGACCGCCCGTTCATGCATGGAGCCGCCCCGGACAATCAGGTACACCAGGACGCCGATAAGCGGGATGAACAGCACGAAAAGGACCCACAGCGCCTTCGCCCACCCGGACAGGTCTCTGCTGCGGAAGATATCGATAAACACGTAGACCAGGATCCAGATCCAGATCACCCAGAGGAACAGCTCCAGGATCGTCCAGAAAATATCCAGCAGCGGATAGGACGTTGACGAAGCGGCCAGTGACATCCCTCTGCTCTGCCTCCTTCGCGCCGTGGCCAGCACCGCCGCAGTTCGGCTACCCGGCCGTATCCAAGCGGAGCATCCCCCCGCCGCAGGCGGGACGCACCACCCGCGGCGGGTGAGACGGCCGGCCAAGCGACAGCGCGGCCTTTCCATAAGCTCGTGCTCGCCGCCTGGCCGTGTCGCGGTCGCGATGCCGGCGGTTGCGCCGCGTTCGGGCTGATCTGCGTTCGCTGCGGGCGTGCCCGCGACCCTGCGCCCTCGCAGGAGGACCATCGCGGCCCGGGCAAGATCGCGGCGATCCGGGTGACCTGCACGATTCCCGCATCCTGCAGACGGTTCTGCTCATCGGCGGGCAGGCCCGAGTTTCCCCTCGGTCTTACTGACAGCGGCACCCGGGCGCTGCTGGCCGGGCGCCGCGGTGTGGTGCGATCAGGAGCGGGCGAGATCGCGGCTGATCACAAGCCGCTGGATCTGGTTGGTTCCCTCGAAGATCTGCATCACCTTGGTCTCGCGCATGTACCGCTCCACCGGGAAGTCCTTGGTGTAGCCCGCCCCGCCGAGTACCTGGACTGCGTCGGTGGTGACCTTCATCGCGTTGTCGGTGGCGACCATCTTCGCGATGGACGCCTGGCGCGAGAACGGGCGCCCGGAGTCGCGCAGCCGGGCCGCGTAAAGGTATGTCGCCCGGGCGGACTCAACAGCGGCAGCCATGTCGGCGAGCACGAACGCCAGCCCCTGGTGTCCGATGATCGGTCTGCCGAACGACTCACGCTGCTTGGCGTAGCTCACTGCCACGTCGAGGGCTGCCTGGGCGACGCCGGTCGCCACCGCCGCAATGCCCATACGGCCGCAGTCGAGCCCGGCGAGCGCGATCGGCAGGCCCTGCCCCTCCTCGCCCAGGCGCCGCTCGGCCGGGACCCGGACCCGGTCAAAGAGCATCGTGGCCGTCGGGGAACTCATCAGGCCCATCTTGTCCTCGGGTGCGTCCGCCGACAGGCCGGGAGAGCCTGCGGGCACCAGGAAACAGGAAATCCCGCGGCCGCCTTCGTCGCTCGTGCGGGCCATCACCTCGTAGAAGTCAGCCGTGCCACCGTGGGTGGTCCACGCCTTCGCCCCGGTAATGACGTAGTCACCGCCGTCGCGCACCGCCCGTGTGCGCATCGCCGCCGGGTCGGACCCGGCGTGAGCCTCGGACAGGCAGTACGCCCCGAGCATTTCGCCGCCGAGCATCTCGGGCAGCCACCGCTGTTTCTGCTCCTCGGTGCCAGCGTGGAAGAGGCCGAAGCAGCTCAGCGCGTGCACGCTGGTTCCCACCCCGACGGCGGCCCAGGCCGAGGCGATCTCCTCTAGCACCTGCAGGTAGACCTCGTAAGGCTGCCCGCCGCCGCCGTATTCCTCCGGGTAGGGCAGGCCCAGGAACCCCGCCCGGCCAAGGGTCGTGAACGCCTCGCGATGGAACGTGTGCGTGCGCTCGGCCTCGTCCACCACGGGGCGCAGATCTTTCCCGGCGATGCTGCGCGTCAGCTCGATCAGGTCGGCTGACTCCTGGGTCGGCATCATCCGCACGGCAGGCATGGACCCTCCTGTCTCCGGGCGAGAGATACCATCAACTGTACGCCAGTCGCGAAATTGGTACAGTAGTTGGCATGGATGCTGGCTTGAAGGTCAACCGGCATTCGGCCCGCCGTGACGAGCTGCTGAACGGCCTGATCGAGATCTTCCTGGCCGAGGGCTTCGCCAGCTTCAGCGTCGAGGACCTGGCCGTCCGGCTGCAATGCTCGAAGTCAACCCTGTACGCCGTGGCGCCGAGCAAGGAGCAGCTCATCACCGCGGTCGTCCGCGCGTTCTTCCGCCGCGCCGCCGAGCGCGTTGAGGCGCGGCTGGCAGCTGAGAACGACCCGATCGGCCGGATCGGCGTCTACCTGGACGCGATCGCCACTGAGCTCGCGCCCGCATCAGCCGCCTTCTATGCCGACCTTGACGCGTTCGCCCCTGCCCGCGAGATCTACTCACGGAACACCGCGATCGCGGCTGGCCGGGTCCAGGACCTGGTCCGCGACGCCGAGCGGCCCGGCCGGCCTGTCGACGCGGTGTTTATCGGCGCCGTTGCCGCCCAGGTCATGGAGTCGATACAGCAGGGCCAGATGCAGGCGCTGACCTCACTCGACGACGCAGTGGCCTACCGCGCCCTGGCCGACCTCATCGTCGCCGGCGTCGCCGGCGCACCAAAGGGCCGCTGACGCGCTCAGTCACTTGATCAGTCACCTCAACCTCACCACCCGCCAGGTGGCAGGCGCTGGGGATAGCGTGCCCACAGGCCTCACGCAGGGCCCCGTCGGCTGGCGCTTCCGGCGCTCGCCCTAGGTCAGGGCGCCTGGAGGCGGTTCACGAGCATCTCGGCCTGCGTCAGGGTGATCGGCATGCGGATCTCCGATATGGGGACCGAACTGGTCCCGCCAGCCAGGAAGATGACCTGGTCTTGCAGGCAGCCGCGCAGGCCGGGGTACCGCTCCACGATGATGGCCTGGTCCTGCACGGGGTCACTCCGCATCTGCTCCGACTTGGCCTGTATGGCCGGAGCGATCCGTTCCTCGAACGTCCGCCGCACCCGCTTACCGATGGCCCGGCCGATGAACCGGGTGGTCATCGCCATCGCCGCGTTTGCTACGTCCTGGTCAGGCTGGTCATAACCGACAGCCGTATTGTGTATGACCCAGTCCTGCTGGGATGGGCCAAGGACTGGCTGCGCATAAGGAATCTGCTCGGCCTGCTGCGTGGCGGCGTCCTGCATGCTGTTGAGCATCTCGAAAAGTTCCTGGACAGTGCGCACCTGTGCTGAGCTGCCACAACGCGGGCATATCCCCCGGTCCATACCTAATTCGGTCATTTCATTCTGCTCCAACCCGCGCTGGCCTCGCATCGCTCATTTCCACTAAGCGAATCGCCCAGTCGGGTCAATCGTACTGATAACGTCAGCCGCAACGTCAAGACGCCCACGCCAGGCGGTTGCTTGACGGGCACATAAACGGGCTGCGGATAGGCGCGCAGTGCGGCGGTTGCCGGAGCTCATGACAGGCGAAACCGCCGCCGTGGTGCCCCGCTTAACCTTGGGCAATTCCGTGATCGTCCACAGCCCCGCACCACCACCAGCGGAATCCACCGCTGCAAAGCAAACGCCACCGCGCTGCAGTAATGCCTCACCTGCCGACCAGCTTGGAGCGCGGATCAATGCGGACTACGGTCACGGAGTGGCCTTGGACATCGTGCCCGCGACCGGTGACCGGTTCAGCGACATCGCCGCCGTCCTGGCGCCCTCCGGCACGGGCGCATGCTGGTGCATGTACTACCGGATGTCATCCTCACAGTACGGCCGGGTCTCCGCCCGCGACCTGCCACAAGCAGCCCGCCACCGCCGCGATCTGCTGCGCTCCCGGGCCGATCATCCGACCGCCCCCGGCATGCTCGCCTACCTCGACGGGATACCCATCGGCTGGTGCGGGCTCGGCCCGCGTACCGAGTTCACCCGGCTGCAGCGGTCCCGGACCATCCCAGCCGTGGACAGCCTGCTCGTGTGGAGCGTGGTGTGCTTCCTGATCCGGCCAGGGCTCCGGCGGCGCGGCATCGCGGCTGCCCTGCTGTCAGGCGCCATCTCGTATGCCAGGGACTGCGGCGCACCCGCACTCGAGGGATACCCCGTCGACACCGCCGGAACGCGGATCGACTCCACCTTCGCCTACGTCGGCACCACCAGCATGTTCCAAGCCGCAGGATTCCGCCGCATCGCCCAGACATGTGCCCGAAGCGCCGGGCTGCCCCGCATCGTCATGCGGCTCGACCTGACCGCTGACACGCCATGATCACAGGCAGTCCGCAAGGCCCGCACTTGCGACGGCGCGCCAAGTGTCCGCCGCAGGCCGACGGCCCCCTTACGACGTTTCCGCACGTGAGGGCCGGTGTTAGTGCGCCGTCTTAGATGGCTGGCCGGAGCTGTGCGTTGCCGCGGTGCTGCGGGCCGCGGGGTCCGTAGTCGAGCTCGGCCCCGTTGTTGCTGCTGTGGATGACCGGGGCCGGAGCGTCGTAAGGATCCATGACTGACTCGATGAAGACCAGGCTGTCGTTGGGCGCGCTGAGTGCTTTCCCCAGGTCTGCGACGGTCTTGACCACGAACGACCGCGCCGTGGTGTCCGGACGGAACACCTTCGGCAGCTCGGCGTAGGCCCAGGTGGCGATGTCGTTGTAGTCCGCCGTCTTGCCCATGTAGCCGCGCTCGATGGTGTATCCGCCGTTGTTGATCAGGAAGATCACCGGCTTGCAGTCATGGCGCAGCATGGTCGACAGTTCCTGGGCGGTCTCCTGGAACGAGCCGTCGCCGATGAACAGCAGGTGGCGGCGTTCAGGTGCCGCGGTCAGTGTGCCCAGCAATGCCCCGACGCTGTAGCCGATCGAGCCCCAGATGACCGACGCGACGACGGTGCACTTGGGCGGCAGCCGGAAGCCGAAGATGGCGTACGACGTCCCGTTATCCGTGAGAAGCACGTCTCCCGGCCGCAGGTAGCCCTGGATGGTTTCCCAGTAGGCGGCCTGGGTCAGCTTGGCGGAGCCGTCAGCGTGAGTGCCCGCGGGCATCGCCGCTGCGAAGTGACCGGTGGCGCGGCTGGTGACTTGCGGGACCGCGTCGATGACGCCGCGCAGGACGTCCTTGAGCGTCACCGCCTGGTAGTTGTCCTCGCCGATGTCCACCGAGTGCCCGCGCGCGCGGATCGTATCGGCGGGCAGCGATGCGGTGAAGTCGCCCGAGGTACCGTCGATCGGCCGGTAGCCGATGGACAGCAGGCAGTCGCTTCCCTCGATGGCCTCGCGGGTTTGCGGCGCGCTGGCCTTGCCGTTGTAGACGCCCGCGTAATACGGGAACGTCTCGTCGATCACTGCCTTGGCCGGGGCGGTCACCGCGACCGGGAGCTGCAGTTTCTCGGCCAGCCCCATGACTTCCGTTGCGGCACCGTACCGGTCGACGTCCTGGTCCACCAGGATCGCCGGTGATTTGGCCTGCGACAGGTGGCCGGCGATCGCGGCGGCGCACGACTTTAGCCGTTCGGGGTCGCTGGGCGGCTCGGCGAGCATCAGCGGGGCCGCGGGGACCTCGATGTCGAGGTAGGCGATGTCCGATGGCAGTTCCATGTACACCGGGAGCTTCTCCCGCCAGGCGGTGAGGATCAGCCGGTCGATCTCCGTGGCCGCGTTGGACGGCGTCAGCCTGGCCTGCGCAGCGGTCACCTGTCCGAAGGCGCCGAGGAACCGGTCCCACGTCCCGTCGCCCGTCGTGTGGTGCATCCCCAAGCCGCGCTCGATCGACCTCAGCGGTATCGACCCGGCGATCAGGATCACCGGGACATGCTCGGCGTAAGAGCCGGCGATCCCGTTAATCGCGCTCAGGGCACCCACGGCATTCGTCACGGTCAGCGCGCCCATCCCGTTCAGCCGCGCGTAACCATCGGCCGCGTAGGACGCGTTCAGCTCACTGCACGTGCCGACCCATGTCAGGTAGCCACCGTCCTCGTTCTGCTGCAGCAGCTCGAGGTTGAAGTCACCCGGAACACCGAACAGGTGGCCGACGCCTGCCTCCTGAAGCCGGCGGAGCAGGAAATCCCCGACGGTCATTGTCCGGCCCTCGGTGCCTCGTACTATTTGCTGGGTTCTGTTGCTCGCGCGCTCAGCTAGCGATGTCACATTGCCTCCCCCGAGGCCAGGTAGCTCCCTTCGGAGTACCTGGCGCGCTAAATCACTGCCCCCCTGCTGCCTCCTGAGCCGCAGGCCCGCGGTCAGCGGCAGCCACTTCTCCGAGTTCCCAGGCTTTCACGGGCGCAAACAAGCGCTGGCTCCGGTCAGCATTCCGTGGGGGAGCGGGCCTGCAGCGCACCGAGATGAACTGACCCGGGTTTCGTGCACACCTGCTTCTTTGGGCAGGAGGATGGCACGATGCCGAGCAGGTACGACGCGAGCACGAAGGTCAAGGCGATCCGGCTGGTCCGCGAGCACCGCGCGGGCTACCCCACCGAGTACGCGGCGATCACGGCGGTGGCAGGCCGTCTGGGGATGAGCGCGGAGACACTGCGGTTGTGGATCCGCCGGGACGAGGCCGATTCGGGCCAGGCCGCGGGTGTCTCGGCGGAAGAGTCGAAGGAAATCTGCGACCTTAACCGGAAAGTGCGGGAGCTCCCTGCCGCTTATGCGCTCGCTGACGATGGCGAGCCCGCTGTGGCTGAGCGGCACAGAACGGCCACCCATGGCTCGCGTTCTGCCTCCTGTTGGCGGATCGCAGTCGCATTGGCGCCGTTCCGCTGATGACCCTTGCCGGGCGCCAGCGTGGCGCTCCCTCGGCCCGTCGGTGGTGATCTCGGCCAGGAGAGCGGATCTTGTCGCCCGCTCTCATGAACGCCTCAAGCCGGGGGCCGACAGTCCGGTCCCTGCTTCCGGCCTGGAACGCGGACGTGCGCTGAGACGGTGCCGCCCGTTCTCCGGCTGATCCCAGGACTCAATCCGCCATGGGTACGTGCGCCGGGAGGGAACTCGGCAGCCCGGGTCGTCGGCCACGAGCAGGCCGGGGTGGTTGCCGCCGGACGCGTTTGCCTGAGGGCGACGTCACGATGGTGCGCTCGATCGCGGAGTACCTGGGAGATCACCCGTTCTTCGCCGGCCTGGACGCCGCCTCTGTCTGGCGAGCAGCTCCTGCCGGCCTGTGGCTGGTGTCCTTCCGCACGGGCGCTGAGAACTCGGGGAGCCCTGCCCCGAGATTGTGCTGATCGCGGCCAGCACCGACACGGTCATCACCCAGTCACTGAGGGCAGGGCGAACACCGGGCTCGCCGAGAGCCCGCGGCCGCCGGCCTCCGTGCGCCACAAGGTCATCGGCCACGTCACGGCGACACACCGGGCAAGATCACAAATCCCTGGGAGACAGACTCCGAGGTTTAAACGGCGAGCTTAGGAAGACCGCCGCCGGGATCCAGGTCATCCGGCGACGACGACGACCGAGTCGTCTTCGCCGTAGGGGTTGGGGAGGTAGCTGTCGGCGTCCCAGGCGTTTTCCCAGCGTCGGCCGTCGAGGAGGAAGCGGTAGCGGTAGGAACGGCCCGGCTCAAGGCTGACGACGGCCCGCCAGCAGCCGTCGGCGCTGCGGGAAAGGCTGATGTCGTCGGCGGACCAGTTGTTGAACTCTCCGCACAGGGCGACATGGTCGGCCTCGACCTCGGCGGGGAGTGAGAAGGTGACCTTCACGTCGCGGGGCTTGGCGGTCTTGGCGGTCCTGGCGGGCATGCGGGCTCCTTGCTGGTGTGGGAAGGGGACGGTGAGTCGGCTCTGGTCGGAGCGGAAGGTCGGCTGGTGGCCGACCCCCTGTCAGCCACCGGCCGGTGATCGCTGAGGCGTGCGGCAGAGCAAGTCTGGCCTCGAAGGCCGACCGCAGCTTGCAGCCGACAAGTCCGACTCGGCGACAGCGCGGGTGGTGTCGCCTCGCCGGTCACGGCTGTAGCCGCCGATGTTGCGGGTTGGCGCGCCTGGCGGGGTTCCTCGCTGACCGCACGCACGCGCGGCCGGCTCTCGTCCGCAGGCGGGCAGAGCAGCCGCCACCCACCCTGAGCGGTGAACGCGCCATGGGTAAAAGCTAAGGGCTGCCAGACATGCCGACCTATGGGGCTAATCCCAGAAATCTCCGGGCCTGCCCTATCGGCACTGCGGCAAAGACGAGCTATGGTTCGTCGTTAGCGGCGCTGCCGTCGAAGCTTCAACTTCCCCATCGAGCTAACCGAGCGCGAACAGGCTGACGGCCGCCGGAGAGCCGGGGCTCATGCCGAGCGGGCAGGCGTCCTGTCGCAGAGCCAGGAGTGCTGCCGCTATGGCCGAGCCCGCCGCCCTGCGCGTCGTGATCGCTAGTGACAACTTCCTGACCCGCGAGGGTCTCACCTGCCTGCTTGGCGCCGTCGCCGGGATCGACGTAGTGGGCCGGGTTGACAGCCACCCCGAGACCCTCGAGGCCGCGCAGCAATACTCCCCCGACGTTCTGGTCGTTGGGATACGCACGCCCCGGGTGGGCGCCGAAGCCGTCCTCGCCGCCGCTCGGAAGCTGCGCGCCGGCCATCCGGCCATCAGCGTGGTAGTCATCGCCGAGGCCGGTGACGGCTACGCCCTGGAGCTGCTCCGCAGCGGCGCCGCCGGGGTCGCCTACCTGCTCGACGATCGCGTGGGGGACCTCCAGACGCTTGTGCGCGCGATCCGCGAGGTCCACGCCGGCGAGACGCTCCTTGACCCCTCGGTAGTGAACGCGCTCGTCAGACGTCGGCTCGCCACCTCGCTCGACGTGCTGTCGCTGCGCGAGCTCGACGTGCTGGCCGAGATGGCCAAGGGCTACACCAACAGCGAGATCGCCAAGAACCTCTCCGTCTCGAAGAAGGCCATCGAGAGTCATGTCACCGGCATTTTCCGCAAGCTGCACGCTCCAGACCCCGAACGCTTCGACCGCCGGGTCACGGCCGTGCTCACTTATCTAAACGCCTACGGTGAACTGGGCTACCCTCCTTAGCCAACCGAGATGACCGGCTGCCGAGATCGGCCCGAGCCGGGAGCTGTGCGATGTGGTTCTTCCGTGTAGTCGCCCCGTTAGATCTCGACGGCACACTCACCGAAGATGATCGAGTAAGCGAATCCGGCATGGCTGCTGTCAAGGCCAGCCGTGGTGAGCTGCGGCTTATTCTGGTAACGGGCCGGATCTTTGATGACCTGGACGCTACATTTCCGGGGCTCTGGCGCGAGTTCGACGCGACTAACGATCTTCAATAGCGGGGGTTACTGGGTCTGTCATCTGGCGCCTGGTGAGCTACCCAGACTGAACTTGTAGAGTTCGGATCGTGACGTCGGCTTACTGCGGGCGTATGACCGGGGTATGCGGGACGGGCGGGCATGCCGCCTGGTGGGCAGCGGCGGCGCGAGCGGGGTGCGGTAAACAGGCTGGTGTGCCTGTGCGCTTGTCCGGTTTTTTCCTGTCGCGGTGGCCGCTGCGGGCCTGCTGTTACCGGAGGGGTTCAGCCGATGCCGCCCGCAGCCGGGCGAGCGATCCGGCTGCGGACAGGGCTGAGCCGAGGGCGATCCTGGGGCTGCGCCGGTGCACGGCCCGGGCCGCCCGCAGGACATAGAACCCGGTGTTAAGCGTTTCGGTGGCGATCGCGTGCACTGTCAGCTGCCGTGGGTGGCGCAGGCCCGACCGCACGCCGAAGGTCATCTGGTAGCAGGAAGCAAGGGCGGACACGGCGTTCAGCGATCGCTGGCGGGCGTGTGCTTGCGTCCCGGCGGTAGCCGGCGCCTCTGGGGGGAGGCGGGCGCCGAGCTTGCGGAGCAGGTCCCTGTGCTGCCGGGCGGTCTTTCCCCGCTCGGCCCGGGTCGGTGCTTCGGTGCCAAGGCCCCACGCCACGAGCGCGGAGCCGGCCGCGCTTGCCCACGCGGCCAGGGCCTGCTGTCGGCGGTCGGCGGCCCAGTGCCCGGCCCCGACGGCGGCCTGGGTCACAACGGGGGCCAGTGCGGACACCCATTCCAGCGTCCCGGAGGGCCTGGCCCCGTCAAGGGACAAAAGGGCCAGCTGCAGCTCCAGCCGGGCCTTGGTGTTATCACGAGCCATCCCGGCATTGTCGCCCCGGCGGCGGGAGTGCGCCAAGCTCCCGGGCTGCCGCCACCCGGACGCTGCCGCCCGGCGGGGCCAGGGCGCCGGTACTCAGGTCCGGCCGCATCCGCGCTAGCGCCCCCGCTCCTCTGCCCAAGCAGCATCCCCGCAGGGCCGCAGGGCCCGCATCACCTCCTGCTCCCCGGTGCGGAAGTACCCGCACCGGGGACTCAAGCCCGGACCTTGGTGATCCCATCGAAAATGGCCAGGGCAGCTGGCCATGCAGGACGCTCACAGTGAGCCCGTCGAACGTCAGGCGCGAATGTAGCTCTAGATCCGAAGTGGTCACTTGGTTAGTCACTATAAATCGAACAGAGGTCCGGAAATCAAGCGGAGCTATGGGGTCGAACCTGCAGTCAAACTGCCTGGCTTACAGCAGGACTCGAAGGTACGGTAAAGGCGGATGCGTGTCTCCCCCCATTACATGGAGATCCTCCGGGACGGTCGGCCGCGGGATGCCGCCGATATCGGCTCGGTTTTTGCTGCGTTTCGGCGCTGGCGCAAGGAGGCGTGAACATGAGACGAAACGGCAGGATCACGGGCCGCCGCATTTGTGCCGCGGTCGCGTGTGCCGCGGTCGCGCTGGCCATGGTCACCGCCTGGGGAATCCCGGCACGGGCACCGACTGCGCCCGCCGGCTCGCCCGTTGCGTCCGCCGCCGCCGCGCGCAGTGCACTGCACAGCCCCCAGGTTCACCACCCAGATACCTACCGCCTCGATAGCTACACGACCTGCACCGACGTCCTCGAAAATTTCGGCTATGAAATCACCGCTGCCATGATCTACGGCTGCGAGTTGGGGGCAGACTACCCAGGCAACCCTATAGTTGGATATCTCGGCTGCGTCGGCTGGCTCTGGCTTTCCGGTGTACTCATGAAACATGCGGCGATCGCCTGTGGCGCAGCGCCTACCCCAATGTTCACGGAAGAAGAATGGTGCTATTACAATGGCGGCTACGCGTGCCTGAACGCATGGGGCGGCGGCCCGGCCGTGGATGCTTATACGGGCGGACCAGAGATAAGTGATAGTAATCAAGACTTTGCTCTAATCTACAACGATGCCACCGGCTACTATGAGCTCGCATACACCGGCGACAGCTCATATTCCGGGGAGTGTATCGGAGACTCGAATAACAATTCAGGTCTCGCTGACGCGGGCCTAGTTGGTTGCGGAACCGCCTCAGGCAACCAAGGATGGGGAACCAACATGACTTGGGGAACCAGCGGATGCCCTTCTGGCGAAGCGTGGTTCTATGACTATCACTGGGGAGGTTATCTCGGGCCGCCCAATAACTGGGTCAACGGATCGCCTTTCTACCTGAACAAGCCAGACCCCCTTTGCTTCGCCGTCACATTCGAAGACGTCGTCCTCCTGGCCGCAGGCCGGCCGCCAACCTGACCCTCCGCGCCACCTGGTCGGGTACAGGCGCCCATCACCGGGCGCCTGTGCGATGGACATGTACGCGCACGGTCGTGGATGCTGGCGTTCGTGGACAGAGACCCCAGCGGAGATGGCGACAGTTCCCTCATGCATCTGAGATACCGAAGGACGCGCTCCGGCCGTCAGCAGAACTCGTAACCCCAGCCATTCTCGTAACCCCAGCCATTAAAGATCGGTAGCCCGTGGCGGTTTCTCGCGCTGGATCAGCGCCCTCGCCGACCACAGCCTCGGCATGCACCGCGAGCCCGCCGCGCTGGGACGGCCTGCGCGGTCACATCGACGCGATGATCACAGCGAACCCGAAGATCACCATCGCAGTAGATCTGGGAACGCCTCGCCGACGAGCACGGCACCACCGTCGCCTATCCGACCCTCCGCACCTACGTCAGCAATCGCCGGCCCGGACCGCGCGCCGCCCGCCACGCAGAGGCTGCGACATCCATTCCATCCACCCCGGCAGTGACCAGTGATCAGAGCGCCCCGGCTGCCTGGTGGCGCAATCAGAATGCCGCTGGCGGCAGCATGATCATCAGGTGAGATAGATACTCGGGACGTCCGGGAGCCGGCCAGGGTCGTCCCTGGCCAGGCCTCCGCCGTCGGAACGGCCGAGCAGCCACGCCAGCAACTCCGCTTCAGTCCCGCAGATCCGCCGGGCCTCCGCCGCGCCGCCGATGTCGAACCCCCGCCCCGTGTCGGCTGCCTCCAGCCGCGCGGTCAGCGGCGCCGGTGAGCGGTCGTTCAAGGCGGCGACCGCGGCATCGAGCATCTCACCGGCGAATGCGGCCGGCCAGGAGCCAGGCCCGAACCCGATGGCGAGATCCACATGGTGGATCAGCACCTCAGCCAGCCGGGACCACACGACCATCTCTGCCGGGGTCTGCTGCCCGGTCGTCCAGGTGACCAGGTTCTGCCAGGCGCCCGGCGGCATCTGCGCGGCAGCACCGGCTAGCGCATCCGCCGTCTGGCGCACATCAGCCGCCAATGCCGCGGCCGGGCGTCCCGCCCCTGCCTCGATCGCGGCCGCCCGGGCCGCCACGCTCGGGTACTCGTAACTGGGAACCCCGGTCCGCGCCCAGTCCAGCAGCCGGACCCCGCCCTCGGCATTACGGGCCAGATGCGTCAGCACGTGCCCCCGTGTCCAGCCGGGCAGCAAGGACCGCTGCCGCACGTCAGCATCCGTGAGCCCGCTGACACCTGCGATCAGCCCGCCAGTCGCGTCAGCCAGGTCCCCCAGGACTTCCTCAACAGGCCTCACGGTCCCCCATCCTGACAGCCGCCAGCCCGACACGTCGCTGACCGGCAGGACAACTAACGGCGCTGTCGGCAGGCCCGTCGGCCCGTCATCTCCGGGAGCCCCGCTCCAAAAGACAGGCAAGATCAACTGAGACGGCCTCCTGGAACTCCCCAGAACCAAGCCACCGGAGGCGGCGAACGCGAAAGAAGGCGTCTCACATGAAATTGCCCACGCAGGTCAGGTCTGTCTCCGTAGGCAGCTTTCCCTGAGATAGGACAGTGTCTGTCCCGTGGCACGTAAATCGGCCCGTTGCCACTGAATCTGGCCCGTTCGCGCTCTGCGTGTCACCAAGTCGGCCCGACCCGCTGGACGGCGGTCACGCCCGGGCGCTTGACCAGCGTCAAAGGGACTGCGATGCCCTTCTCGACAAACGACTACCGGGCCAGGCGGAGTGACAGGATGCTGGCTCATTCTCGACCGCGTTGCAGCCTAGCGAGCCGTGATCGTTTGCCAATCAAACAGGCCCGCCCAGGTCAGGGCGCTCCCGCCGGGCCAATTTATTTGGCACGGGACAGTGTCGCTGCGGCTGCACCCAGCCAGACGGCTGGCGACCTTCCAGCCGAGCGGCAGCGCCGCTAACGAGCAGGCGCAGGATCGCCGCGCGCTGGACCCGCCAAGCCATGCCCGGCCGCGCAAGCGATGAGTTCACCGAGTCGGCAGCGGACCTGATGCAGCCGCGATGGCACCACTTCGGCTGGTATCCCGGCGATCTCCGCTACCTCCTTGTACGCCAGCCCCTTGACGTCGGCCAGGTAGATCAGGATCCGGGACTCCATCGGCAGAGCCCGGAGTGCCGTCAAGATGTCAGAGTCCGACTGCCGTTCCAGGGCCGCTGCCTGCGCGAACCCGGGACCAAAGTCCTGCGTCGTTGTCATCAGGGGGCTTCTCCTCAGCCACTTGCTCATTGCGCCCCAAACTTCTTGCCCGGCAAGGTGCGATGAGGGCGTCCCGGACCTCGCTGCCGGGAGGGGATCCTCGCCGGCGGCGCGCACGTGCGGCCCGCTGTCGTCCTCGGGCGGGCGCAGCAGCCGCCGCACCCGCCCCGGGCGGTGAATGCGCCCATGGGTGAAAGCTAAGCCGTGGCGGACATACCGCCTATAGGGCCCACCCCAGAAATTTCCGAGCCTGCCCCATCGGCACCATGCCATGGACAGGCTACGGTTCGCCGTTAACCTCGATTCCCGGCCAAGTAAGTTCCCCCGGCTGCCTGAACGCCACCATGCGGGATCGCCTCACCTGGCATCGATATTCAGCCGTCTTGCGCCGGGGCTTGCTGCGCATGAGCGGGCCAGCTAGCTAGTGGGGCATGTAGCGCTGACTGCTCATCCTTCTTGGAGACGACATCGTCTGTGCGTCTGCGCGCCCGCAGTGTCGGAGATGCCCCTGACAACCTTGTCGTTTACCGTGGTGTGGCTTAATGCCAGGGCGGCGAGCCAGCTGATCACAGGATGCGTGAGCTACGGCCACCTAGCCTTGGTAGGCGACCGCACCCTCGCACCCAGGACGCCTGCCTCCAGACTGAGGGCCGATTCGCAGAGTGAAAATCGGCGTCAGTGCCGCCGGGCATTATCAGGTTCGGCTTCCGCCGCGGCTTTCTGGTGCGACGGGCTGAATCCGGGTGTCCGCGCTTCGCAGTTGGAAGCCGTGATCACGTGCCGCGCGCTATCTCCTCAAGCTGGGCGAGCGCGCGGCCATGTTCGCGGCCGCCGGCTTCGCCCTGGCGGCCTCCTGGCCACCCGGGTCGTGCCGCCCGCGCCGCCGCACCCGCAGTTGCTGCGGCCGCAGCATCTGTTCCGCCATCACGCCGGCGGGATCCCCTGACCACGGCCCCTCTGCCCGCGGGGCACTGCCGGGTACAGCCCGTGACACCACTGTCCGTTCGAGATAATTGAAATTCTGGGTCTCCCGGCATTCATGTGGATGACTCCGCGGCCAAGGCGGCACGTCGTTCATGCGGCAGTACGTGCGTGATGGGTCCCACGCTCAGCAGCACCAGCGCCAGCACAGCCCGCGCCGGGTGGAAGCCGTAGCTGCCGCGTACGGGCGCCAGAGCCTTTGGGCACACAACCGTTAGGTCGTCCCGCACCGCGTCCAGCTCGACGGCGTCCTTCAAGCGGGAGGCGAATGCGGCCACGGGCAGGCATCGGATACGAATCCTGGACGTACCGTCAGCACCCAGGCGCACATGCAGGCAGCATCCTCTATCCAGCTACCCCAGAGCTACGGCCTCCACTTGCGACCGGCGTGCAGATTTCCCCGTTCGGAACGGGATACGGATGGCCAAGCAGTTGGCGACGCTGGCGCCATAACGGCGGCAGTGTGCGCTTCGCCCGGGTCGAGGGACAATCACGTTGGGTGAGCAGAGGCATCACGCCGCCGAGTTTCCGGTCTGCCGAATCGGGATTGCTGGCAAGTGGATCGCCCCTGTCACATTCCGGGCGCAGATTGCCCAGGTCTGTGCGGCCGTTTCGGTTGTCGGCTATTGGGATGGCCTCAGCCGTAGCACGGGCCGGCGTCTGGGGCGGCCTGGCCCGGGTGGGCTCGTGTGCGCGTGCCCGGAGGCCCGCTGGAGTAGCGTGTGGCTCTGCAGCTGGTGATCTGAGGTGAGGCCGGGTTGGGCTTGCTGCCGTTCCCGCCCCTGGGCGGCACTCAGGATGTGTTCTTCCCCCGGTCCAGTGTCGGTGACCTGCCGACGATCGTGGCCGGTGAGGGTGTGTATCTGGTCGATGACCGGGGGCGGCGACTGCTTGATGCGTGCTCGGGCCCGTTCCTGGCCAGTCTCGGGCAGGGCAACGAGCGGGTCCTGCAGGCGATGCTCGCCCAGGGCAGGCGGCTGACGTACACCTACTCGCGGACCACCCGGCACGCGGCGAACGCGGAGCTGACCAGGCGGCTGGCGATGCTCGCGGGGCCGGGGCTGGAGCGGGCTCACCTGACATCGGGCGGGTCGGAGGCCGTAGAGATGGCGCTGAAGCTGCTGCGGGCGCACGCCGTCGCCACCGGGCATCCGGAACGGCACCGGGTGATCTCGCTGATGCCCGGCTACCACGGCGCGACCCTGCAGACGCTGGCCCTCAACGGCGATGTTGGCGTCCCGGCGCTGTGGGGACCGCTGGCCGTGGAATCGGAGAAGATCCCCGCGCCGCTGACCTTCCGGGCACCGAGTGCGCAGGCGGCGGCGGACGCGAGTTGCGCGGCGCTGGAGGCCGCGATCGCCCGGATCGGGCCAGAGCAGGTGCTGGCGTTCGTGATGGAGCCGGTCGGGGGGCAGGCGTCCGGGGTCAACGTGCCGCATCCGTCGTTCGCGCGCCGGGCCCGCCAGATCTGTACCCGCTACGGCATTCGCCTGGTGTTCGATGAGATCGTCTGCGCCTTCCGCACTGGCCGGTTCCTCGCCGCCCAGCACGATCCGGAGGCCATGCCCGATGTGGCCGTGCTCGCCAAGGGGCTGGCCGCCGGATATGCGCCGCTCGGCGCGGCGCTTGTCTCCGCTGCCCTGGCCGAGGAAGTCGCGGCGACCACCGGGTTCACCGTCTCCCACTCCTATGACGCCAGCCCGATCGCGTGCGCCGCCGGCGCCGCGGTGCTCGACGAGATCACCGAGCACCGCCTGATCGACCGGGCGGCCGTGCTCGGCGAGCGGCTGCGCAACGGCCTGGAACGCATCGCGGCTGCCTCCGCCCTGATTGGTGACGTCCGCGGGCGCGGCCTGCTGCTCGCCCTGGAGCTGGTCGCCGACAAGCAGACCAGCCAGCTGTTCGCCGAGCACGCCGACCCCGCCGCGGTCATCCGCCGGCACGGTCTCGACCACGGGCTGCTGCTGTACTCCCGCCGCCAGAACCGCGGCCGCTACGGCGACTGGCTGCTCATCGCCCCGCCCCTGATGATCGACGAGCCAACGTGCGACGAGCTCATCGACCGGCTCGAAACCACGCTCGCCGCAGCCACCCCCGAGATCCTCGCCTCCACCGGTCGGCCGGTCACGCTCGACTTTGCCGCCACGCCAGAATGACCCATACCGCCTGCCACCGTCGGCCCGAACCCTAGCGACCGCTCCCACCCAGATCGGCGGCTCCGGGCGTGGATATGCGCCATGGCTCCGCCAGACTCCGTCGCGGGCGTCATGCGGCCGTCCCGGGGAGAGCGTGATCGGGTGGCACCACAGCCACCCCAGACGGCCAGGCTCGACATCGCGGCAGCCGACGTCCACTGCGGCCGCAGCCCGGACAGAGCGTCAGTTCAGGCGGCTGCTGCGGCCAGGTGCCGTTCGTGCCGCCCAGCCGGTTCTGGTTGCGTCGCTCCTGCCCAGCCTGGGGCCGAGTCAGCACGGCCCTCACGGGCGAGGTCATCGATGTGCATGGCGAGCAGAACGGCTCCATCGATCAGCAGGTCCCGCTCGGCAGGAGTGATGTCGCCCCGGTCAGCCCGCTCGCGGAAGGTCGCGCACGTGTGCTGGAGGGCTGCCTCGACTGTAAGCACGGTGATCACAGTCCCCACCTCCATCTCAGGCATACCGCCAGGCGTGAGGGGCCGGGTCAGAGGCTTTGGTCCCCACCGCAGGCCTTAGGCTTCCACGGCGCTCCTACCACGGCGCCACGCCGTTGCCCATCGGGCAGGACGTGGCGCACCGCCCGCCATCGCCTGGAAGCCACGACAAGCGAAGGCTGACGCGACCCGCTAACAGGTCGCCGGTGTGACCCGGCAGGCGGTGTCGGCGGGGTTGGCCTCCAGGGCGAGGCGCCCCGCAGCGTACAAGCGCAGAACGCCCCGTTCGGGCGCGCGGCCTCTACGGCAAGCCCAAGAACGCGGATCGGCACGCAGATCAGCGGCTCGGCGAGCGCTCGCCCTCATTCTCCGGGTGACTCAGCGCGACGACGGAGATCTTGGCGACCTATCTGCCGAAGGGACCGTCGGGTGCTGGGGGGCTTGCGAGGCGGTTACAACGGCGCGCCACCGGACGCGCCCGGCGCGGCAGATCCGGACGTTCGTGGGGCCGGCATTCCTACGCAATGGCGCCCTCGGCGGCGTAGGACAGCAGGCGTTCGGCTGTGAGCCGGATCCAGGTGGCAACCCAGTCACCAGTGACTGCAGCCAGTACCTCAGCCGGTACGTCGGCGAGCGCGACGACACTGGCTGGTCCCTCTACCAGCACTACCACGTGACTGTCCCGGTCTCCTTCAGCGATCGTCATGGTCAGCCACGGCTGGGCACGCACGTTGCGTTCACGCACCGAACCGCCGACGGTGGGCAGCCAAAACTGCCGGCCCTGACGGATGTAGGCGGACATGGCGGCGTGCGGGCGGCCGTCTGGGCGGCATGAGCCGATCACTGCGAAGGCGCGCCGGTCCAGGTAGCTGGCCAGCTGACGGGCCGACAATCTGCGTTCGGGCGGGTAGGAACCGGCAGTTGCCCTGGTCGCGCCCGCGAATGTCTGCTCTTGAAGGGCGGCGAGTTCTTCGCTCATGCGCCAGTTCTACGCGGCAGGCACGCCGCGCTCAAAACCGGTCCGAGTCCGAGCGGCTTCCTGCCGCGTCCGACCCGCGGCAGATCCGGATGTTCCCTTGAAGCGGCCCATGCATAAACATGCGGTCGGTTCTCAGTCGGCGAGAGCGCCTCCAGCGCGGTGCCGACCGGGGACCGCAGGGCCGACGCCAGCCAGCACGTATTGGTGTTGGAGTGATCTGCCATGTCGGCGCATGCGGACAGGATCGCTTCCGCGACCGCCGGCAGCGTGGTCACTACCTTGACCCGCGGGCCGGCCTTGGCGTGCTGGTGCAGCTCCCCGTCGATCCGCTCGATGACCAGCGCCAGGCCGTCGATGACCGTCAGGCAGTCGGTGACGATCTCCCGCGACGCTGGCGGCAGATCCAGCTCGGCCAGCCAGCCGCGGCCCGGCCCGGTCCAGTAGCTGGCCGGCCGGTCATAGCCGTGGTCGGCGGCCACCGCGTGGATCCGGTTACGCAGCTGGGTGCCGGGGCGCACCAGGCTGATGCGGTGCCGCAGCAGCGCGCGGAGCTGGCGGACCTTTGCCGGGGCGATCCACGCCTCGGGCAGCAGGCCGGCGCGCAGGACGGGTGGTGATCTCGGCCATCGGCGGGATCGCAGGGTGGGCAAGACGGCGCTGGCCATCCGGTGGGCGCACCAGGTCGCCGGGTCGGTTCCCGCACGGGCAGCTGTATGTGAACCCGCCGGGGCAACAGATTCCCGACGCTATGGAGGACCGGGCCCGGCTGTACTGGGACGAGGTGCGGCTACGACCCCGACCAGCCGCTGTCACGGGCCGGCGCGCTGGCCGGGCTCCTGCGCGCCCTGGCGTGCTGGACGGCCTGGATGCCTGGGGAGGACCGCGCCGATGTCCGGGCGGTGATCTCCTGGTCGTTCCGGGCAACTGCCCGACGATGCAGCTCAGGCGTTCGTGCTGACCGGCCTGCACCCCGGCGCCGACCTGGGCGTCTATGCTGCGGCGGCGCTGACCGGCACCATGGCCGGGCAGGCCCGCGGGCTGCTGGGCCGACTGCACCGGGCCAGCCTGCTCCACGAAAGCGATGCCGGCCGATACGGCCTGCACGACCTGCTGCGCGCCCACCGCCCGGGAACCATAGTGCTCCGGCTACGGCGATCGGGTATCGATGCGGCGATAGATGGCCAGGGCCTGTCGGAAAAAGTCAGTGGCCTGCGTCAGCTGGCCGGGGCGGAGGTTGAGCTCGCCGATCCGCGTCAGCGCGTCGGGGGTCAGCGTCCGCCACGGCAAACACCGGCAGGCCATCAGCCATCTCAAGCAGGCACTCGCGCTGTATAAGGAGACCGGCAGCCAGTACGACGAGATCACGGCGCAGCGCACCCTGGCCGAGGCCCTGCACGGGGCCGGCCAGCCCGCCGCCGCCCGCGCCGGCCTCGCGGAAGCGCTCCAGCTAGCAGCCGCAACCGGCAACGCCTACCAGCAGGCAAGCGCCCACTGCGACCTCGCCGAAAGCCACCACTCCACAGGCCAGGACCAGCAATCCCGCCGCCACTGGCAGCAGGCACTCACCCTGTACACCCAGCTCGGCGCGCCGGAGGCAGACCAGATCCGGTCCCGGCTCAGTGCACAGGAGGCGGAACACGCCGAACCGCGGGCCGACCAGGCCACCGGCTAGCCAACGCGTGGCCTGCAGAAGCGCACAGAACGGTCTGATCTGCGCTGCCAGCTCACGATCAGCCGGGAGGCCGCCAGCCGCGCATAACGGATACGGATCGTCAAGCGGCAGGCAAGTGCGGTACAGAACGTAACGTCCGCGCTGGGCTGCGGCGACGGTGCCATAGCGCCCGCGTTTAGCGTGATCGTCAGTTGCGCGATCGTGATGACTGTCCGCAGGCCGCATTAGCAGGCCGGGACGCCCGGCCGGCAGCCTCGGTCCTGCCCAGCATCGGGGGCTGGGTACCGGATGGTGCATGGGTCAGGGGCCAGTAGGGTTGTTCTGTCTGCTGGGCACGCCCGGAGGGCCGCCTGGTGTACGTGCTGGTGTACGTGCGCCGCGCGCGGGGTGACAGGCTGGCCAGAGCACTTGCGGGAGCGGC
>JASHPR010000404.1 GCA_030038015.1 Streptosporangiaceae bacterium | reverse complement strand
GGCCCGCGGCCGCGGGCCGCCCCGCCGCCGCGGACCCGCCCGACGAGGTCCAGCTGTCGCTGCTGTGACCTGGCGGCGCGGCACGCCCGACCGGGCGGGGAACCTGTCCGGCGTACGGACTGGCGCGATCCCCCATACTGACGCGGTTCCGCGCTGCCCCGGTCCTGGCGCCGGCTGGGAGCCGCCCGCTCAGCCGGCGGAGCCGTCCGCCGGGCCGGCCGGCAGGCCCGCCGCCTGCCAGGCGCGGAAGCCGCCGTCCAGGTCGGTGGCGCGGCGGACGCCCAGGTCCTGCAGGGCGGCGGCGGCGAGGCTGGAGGTGTAGCCCTCCGCGCAGACGATGATCACACGCAGGTCGTAGCTGGCCTGCGGCAGCCTGGCCGCGGACGCGGGGTCGAAGCGCCACTCCAACACGTTGCGCTCCACGATCAGCGCGCCGGGGATCTCCCCTTCGGCGGCGCGCTGGGCGGCGGGCCTGATGTCCACGAGCAGCGCGCCCTCCCCGGCCTCCCGCAGCGCCTGCGGCGGGCTCACCCGGTCCAGCCGGGCCCTTGCCGCGGCGAGCACCTGGTCGATGGTCCGGCTGCCTGGCGGCGCGGGCGCCGCGGCGGGGACCCGCGTCACCAGTCCCGCTCCGCGCGCTCGGTCACCGTGTGAACCAGCCCGGACTTGGTGAGCTCGAAGCGCCGCATCGCGGCGAGCGGCGGCGAGTAGGCGTGCACGGTGACGGCGGGCCCGGCGAACGCGTTGACCACGTCGTGGACGTACCGCGGGCCGAACGACCGGACGCCCCCCCCGGCGACGGTCAGGTTCCGCACCGGCGGCCGGCGCCCGGCGGCCAGGGTCCGCTCCAGCAGCCGCCCCTGGGCCACGGCGAAGGCCCCGGCCGCGCTGCCGTGGTCGTGAAAGCCGGTGCCCTGCCCCGGCAGCCAGGACAGCAGCCAGACCTCGTGATCATCGGCGAGGACGAGCCGCCGGTACCAGCGCCGCCCGGCCTCGAAGCGGACGATCTCACCCCAGATGTCCGGCCGCGCGGCCAGCGCACCAGCCATCTGCCCCAGGCGGGCCTGGCTGAGCCGTGCCCGGCCCGGGCGGGCCTGCTCCAGTACCGCTGCATCGCCCACGAGCATCACCTATTTCACCCATCGTTTTAATCGAGATTTGAAGCTACCACGCCCCCTCGCATCGCGTGGGCAGACTCGCTGAAGGTGTCTGCCGCAGGGCAGGCCGATGCTCGCCGGAGTGGATTGGTGCGACCCGCTCGTGCACGCCGGGCCCGCGCCGGGCGGCGGCGGGCCGGCCGGCTCCGCCCGGGCTTCTTATCACCGCGGTCCCGCCCTGACCGTGCTGGCCCGGAGCACCGCGATCTAGGCCGAGGTGGGCCTGCTCGCAGAATATTCACTCAGATGAAACATTGTTTAACCAGAGGACAACAGGCCGCTTTTTACCGAACGCTGGCCGCCGAACGCGCGCAGTCACTGGCCTCGGCGGGTGATTCCGCACCCGGGCTGCCGGCGGCCGCCTCACTCGGGCAGCCACACCAGCGTGGCCGCCCTGGACCGAATCGCCCGCGCGACCCGCAGGTATCGCAGCCGCTGGATCTTACTCCGGTCGGGACCGAACACGAAGATCCCGGCCCGCTGCTCGGCAAGCACCTCCAGCATGGCCGGGACGGGATGAAAGCTCTTCACCCGGAGCCTGGTCACTGCGACGCCGAGCGACTGCGCGAGCCGAGCCGGAGCCGCCAGCGACTCGGCGAGCTGCGGCGGGTAGGGCAGGTCGTCATAGCCGAGCATCGCCGAGAGGGGGAGCGGCGGGCGCTCGACAAAGTTGGCGATGATCAGCCGCTGGCCCAGCTCGACGGCCGAGTCAACGGCGAAGGTCACGGCGCGGGGATCGAAGGGGACGTCGAGGGTGCCGAGCAGGACCGGACGCGCCTCGTCCCGGCCGGGCTTGAGAGGCGTACCGGGATCCCGGCACCGGGTCGACGGCATGTCAGCTCATTCCGGGTGCAGCTTCCACCGGCGGAGGTTCCGTGCGCGCTCCCTGACCAGCCGCCGCCACCTGGGCATGTAGAACAGGTACCAGAAGCCCATCAGCACCGGGAGGAGCAGCAGGATCCGGATGCCGGCCAGCGGCATCAGCGCGACGACCGGGACCACGAGCCCCAGTGCGGTGCCGATCACTGTCAACCGCATCCGGCGCATGTCCCGCATGATCCCCCAGTACTCCTCGGCGGGGATCTGCGCGGTGTTCCAGGTGCGCCGGCACTTGGGGCACGTCCACCGCTCCCCGTGCGGCACGTAGCCGGTGTCGCCGCAGTCGCAGCGGATGGTGATCTGTGCCCCGCGCATGCCCGCATTGTAGGTGCTCGGCCGCCGCCCGAACAGGACTGATTGCGACCGGTCGTGCCTGATCATGGCTTGCCCGCCGATTCCGTCGCGGATACCGCGAAGATCACATCACCGGGTAACAGGGACGTTACGCAAGTGCCAGGCAGGTAGACATGAGAGCCCTGGCATGCTAAACAACGTTTACCTGGGGTGAACGGAGGTGCCCAGATGGCTGAGGCGTACGTTGAGGAACGGCACCTGCTGAAGGCACTCCGCTGGTGGGACGGGTTCGTGATAGCCCTGTGCAACCCGGGCTTCCTGATCGCGTCACTCGGCTTCTCCATGGGTGCGCTCGGCACCTGGGGCGCGGTATTGCTGTGGGCCATATCGGCCGGCGTCGGCATGCTGCAGACCTGGATCTACGCCGAGACCGCCTCGATGTTCCCGGACAAGCCCGGAGGCATCTCCCTGTACGCCCACGAGGGCTGGCGCGGACGGTTCTCCCTGGTGGGCCCCATCGGGGCCTTCGGCTACTGGATCGGCTGGTCGGTTGTGCTGTCGATCTTCGGAGTGCTGATCGGCGACCTGATCCAGGCGCAGTGGTTCCCGTCCGCCACCTGGTCGGTGTTTGACGGCGCCGTGCACCTGGGCCTGCCCCAGTTCCTCGGGATCGGCTGCATCGCTCTGGTCTGGCTGCTCAACATCTTCGGGATCCGCCCGGCCGTGTGGATCTCGTACCTCACCGGGCTGGGGCTGATGGTGCCGCTGGTGATCTTCATCTTGGTGCCGTATCTGAGCGGGCACTGGCACAGCTACAACATGACCTGGGCGCTGCACGGCTTCGGCGGCTTCAAGCTGGCGATGGTCTACCTGTTCCTGTTCGGCTGGTCGGCGTACGCGGCAGAGGTCTGCGCGACGTTTGCCCCCGAGTACCACAACACCAGGCGGGACACCACGATCGCGCTCCGGTCGGCCGCCGTGTTCACGCTGCTGGTGTTCCTGCTGTTCCCGCTGGGCATCGGGGGGGTGGCCGGGGCGCCGCCCGCGGCAACCGCCAGCGGCGAGTTCTACGTCACCGACCTGGCGAAGATCGTGGGCAGCGGGCCGGCCGGCGTCATCATCGTGCTGCTCATCGGCAGCCTGTTCCTGTCGATGATCTCCTCTACGGCCGACGGTTCACGCGCGCTGTACGGGATCGCGCGCGACGACATGACGGTCAAGCAGCTCTATCACCTGAACCGCTATCACGTCCCAGCCCGGGCGATGACCGTGGACCTGGTGGTGAACGTGCTGCTGGTGCTGTTCATCTCCAGCAACCTTGCGATCCTCTACCTGAGCAACATTGGCTACATCCTGGCGCACTTCCTGGCGCTGACCGGCTTCCTCCTGCTGCGGAGGGACAGGCCCCACTGGCCGCGGCCGATCAAGGTGGGAACGATCTGGGTCGGCATCGCGGTGCTGCTCGCTGCGTTCAATGCCGTCCTGATCGGCTTCGGCATTGCCTTCCCGGCGCTGACCGGCTACGGGACGAGGACCGACATGTGGATAGGCGTGGGCGTCCTGGTCGGCTCCGTGGTGCTGTTCTTCT
>JASHPR010000403.1 GCA_030038015.1 Streptosporangiaceae bacterium | reverse complement strand
GGGTTGGCCACCACGCGCGCCGCGGCCAGGAAGTCCTTGACGTGGGCGGCCTCAGTGAACCGCAGCCCGCCGTACTTCACGAACGGGATCCCGCGCGCGGCCAGCTCGACCTCGAGCACGCCGCTGTGGTGCGCGGCCCTGACCAGCACGGCCTGCTCCCGCAGCAGGCGGCCGCACTCGTGCGCGTCGAGCACCCGGGCGGCGATCTCGCGTGCCTGGGTGGCCTCGTCGTAGCAGCGGACCAGCTGCGGGGTCAGCCCGGCACCGCGGGAACCGGTCAGCTCGAGCTCGAGCCCGCCGGACTGCGGCCGCACCGCGTTCGCCAGCTCCAGCACCGGGTCGGAGGACCGGTAGTTCCGCACCAGGCGGATCACGGCGAGGCCCGGGTAGGCGCCGCCCAGGGCGCGCAGGTGCGCCGGGTCGGCGCCGCGGAACCCGTACACGGCCTGGGCGTCGTCGCCGACGCAGGTCAGGCCCTGCCCGTCCGGCCGCAGCAGCCGCACGATGTCTGCCTGAACCGCGTTGACGTCCTGGTACTCGTCCACGAGGACGGCGTCGAACAGGCCGCGCAGGGCCGGCCCGGCCGCCGGGTCGGCCAGCGCCGCCCGCCACAGCAGCAGCAGGTCGTCGAAGTCGACGAGCGCATGACGGCGCTTGTGCGCGATGTAGTCGCGGAACAGGGCGGCCAGCTGATCGGTGAACTCGCGGCACCAGGGGAAGCTTGCCGCGACGACGTCGGCGATCGTCGTCTGGGTGTTCACGCACCGGGTGTAGATGTCCGCGCACACCTGGGCGCGCGGGGCGCGCCGCTTGACGCCGACCAGGTCGTGATCCGCGCGCAGCGTGTCCAGCACATCCGCCACGTCGGACGGGTCGATCACGCTGAACGCGGGTGGCAGCGAGAACGCCTCGGCGTGCGCCCTGATGATCCGGTGCGCGATCGCGTGGAACGTGCCGCCGCAGACCCGGTCGGCTGTGCTCCCGGGCGGCTGCGCCGCGGTCGATTCGACCCTGGCGAGCATGTCGTCGGCGGCGCGGCGGGTGAACGTCAGCAGCAGGATCCTGCTCGCCTCGATGCCCTGGGCCCGCAGCCAGGCGGCCCGTGCCACCAGGGTCCTGGTCTTGCCGGTCCCGGCGCCGGCCAGCACCAGCAGGGGCCCGCCGCTGTACGTCGCGGCCCGGCGCTGCTCGTCGTTCAGCCCGTCGAGCACCCCGGCCGCTTCGAACATGCACACGAATGTAACCAGCCCTCAGCTCGGCGGGCCAGCACCCGCGCCGGTCCCGCCCGCCATTTCCAAACGGTTGCGTAAACGGACGATCTCGTCGCTCACGGCTGTGGGAATGGCCGGTCCTGGTGGTTATGCTGCGAGGGTGGCGCCGATCGATCCGAAGGCCGCCGCCGGCGAACGCCGGCCCGGCCACACCCCGGTCGGTTTCATCGCCGGCGTCGCCGCCTGCAGCCTGGCCGCGCTCGGCGCGCTCGCCGTGGTCGCCGCGCGCGGGGCGGTGCCGGCCGGGATCGGGTTAACCCTGGCGCTGCTGCCGATCCCCGCCCTGCTGGCCGGGGTGCTCTACCTGGACCGGCTGGAACCCGAGCCGCCTGGCAGCCTGGTCTTCATCTTCCTGTGGGGAGCGGGCTGCGCCGCGCTGATCGGGCTCGTCGGCACCCTGGCCGGGGACCAGCTGCTCACCACGCCGGCGCTGCGATCCGGCGGCTTCGCCACCGCGTCGGCCGCGGCGGTCATCGGCGTCGCCGCGCTGGAGGACACGCTCATGGGCGCCGCGCTGGTGGGACTGCTGGTGCTGCGCCCGCAGGAGATCGACGGCGTGAGCGACGGGGTCGTCTACGGGAGCATGGTCGGCCTCGGCTTCGCCCTGATCGAGAACATCTTCTACTACGCGGAGGCCACCCGTTACGGGTTCAGCGGCGTGGCCACCACGTTCGTGCTGCGGGGCGTGGTGTCACCGGTGTGCCAGGCGCTGTTCGCCTCGCTGATCGGCGCGGGCGTGGCGTACGCGGCCATGACCAGCAGGCAGCGGGGCCTGTGGGCCGTCGGCCTGGGGTGGGCCACAGCCGTGGTGCTGCACTCGCTGTGGAACGCCGCGCTGGCGGGCTCGGGGAGCAGGCTCGGCCTCACGTACGCGGTCCTGGCCTTCATCGTCGTCCTGCTGCTCGTGGCCGTGGTCATGGACCGGCGGCGCATGATCGCGCTCATCCGCCACTACCTGCCCGAGTACGAGCCAGCCGGCATCCTCACCGCGCTGGACATCTCGATGCTGAGCAGCATGCCGCGACGCCGCCAGGCCAGGCACTGGGCCCGGCTGCACGGCGGCCTCGGCGCCCTGCGGGACATGGCCGAGTACCAGCTCTCCGCCACCGAGCTCGGGCTGCTGCACCGCCGGTCCGAGCGCGGCCTCGTCAACGCGCAGGCCTTCGCCCAGCGGCGGGACGGGCTGGTCGCCAGCATGCAGGCCGCGACGTCGGCCTTTCTCGGCCGTTTCAGCGCCCCGCCACGGCCCCCGTG
>JASHPR010000402.1 GCA_030038015.1 Streptosporangiaceae bacterium | reverse complement strand
CCTAGGGCTCGATGACTCTGCCGCGGCCGTCTACCAGGCTCTTCTTTCGGCCGACGCCAGACCTGCTGAGATATCCGTGATCACCGGGCTTCCGGAGAACGCCGTCTGCGCTGCGCTCGGCACTCTGGCGAAGCTCGGCTTTGCCGCTTCCCCAGCGAACGCCTCAGATGGCTGGCGCCCAGTCCGGCCCGGGCTGGCGTTCGAGGCTCTGGCGCACAGGTTCGAGGCCGATCTGGCCAGCAGAACCCACCAGCTCGCCGCCTTGCGGGCGGCGGCCGCTGCGGCCGGTGCGATCTGGTCCGTCCGTCTCCAGCACGCGGGAGGGTCGATCGAGCTGCTGGACGACATCAAGGATGCCTTAGCCGAGGCGAACCGGCTCGCCGCGCGCGCAACCAACGAGTACTTGCAGGTGATGCCGACCGGGAAAGCCCTCACCGCCCCGCTGCATTCCGACACCTCGATTCTTGAACCCGCCGTGGCGCGGGGAGTATCGGTCAGGGTGCTCTGCCACGACACTGGCCGCAGCGGCGCGGTCGCGCTGGCTTATGCCCGGCGAGCGGCGGGCGCCGGGGCAGAGGTCCGGATCGCGCCGATCCCGCCGCTAGCCTTGGTCATCTGCGACGGCGAGGTCGCCCTGGTCCCGGCCGCCCCGGAGCGGCCGCAGGCGGCGCTGCGCATAGACGAGCCCGCGATCGTGGCCGTCCTTCGTGCCGTATTCGATAACAGCTGGGACACCGCAACGCCTCTGGGCGCCCCCATCAGCATGGATGGGCGAACCGGTCTTGCCCCTGGTGAGCAGGCGCTGCTGCGGCTCATGGCGGCCGGGCTGACCGACGAGGCGGCCGCCAAACGATTGGGAGTGTCCCTGCGCACTGTCCGCCGCCAGATACAGGCCCTGATGACCAGGCTCCAGGCCACAAGCCGGTTCCAGGCCGGGCACAACGCCGCACAACGTGGCTGGCTATCAGGCACCTCGGACCCCGGCAGCAACGGACGATTCCATAAGCATCTGCACAGCATTCCAGGGCCCGCGCAAGAGCGTTCGAACGCGGACCACGGAATGATGCGTTAGGAGAAACTGGCATGCGGATCTCACGCCGGAAGGCCATCACGCCGCTGGCCGCACTCTCGCTGGCCGCCGTTGCAGCCGGCTGCTCCAGCCCGCCGCCGCGGCCCCCGACCGACTGGTCTGCGATTACCTCCGCTCCCCCAGCCGGCCCGGCCGGCAATCTCATCGCGGCTGCCAGGAACGAGGGCACGCTGAACGTCATCGGCCTGCCCCCAGGCCAGCTCAACTACGCCTCGATCATCAAAGACTTCACCAAGACCTACGGCATCAAAGTTCACCAGGAAGACCCCGGCGCCACCAGCCAGCAAGACATCAGCCAAGCCAGGCTGGAGAACCACACCGCCCGCGCGCCCGACGTCTTCAGCCTGGACATGACCGTGGCGCTGGCTAACGCCAACATGTTCGCCCCCTACAAGGTCTCCACCTGGAACGACATCCCGGTCGCGCTCAAAGACCCCACCGGGCTGTGGGCCGCCAGCTACGGCGGCTACATGTCCGTCGGCTACACCCCCCGGTTCGGCACCATCACCTCCCTCAGCCAGCTGCTCGCCCCCCGGTTCCGCAACGCCATCGCCCTTACCGCCAGCCCCGCCGCCGCGCTCGGGTTCGGGCTCAACGGCGTCATGCTCACCGACCCCGCCCTCAACGCCGTCATGATGGCCGGCCTCGCCCAAGGCGGGCGCAACGGCGGCATCGCCGTCGGCGTCACCTGGTTCCATCAGCTCAAAACCGACGGCAACCTCTCCCCCCTGCTGGCCACTCCCGCCACCATCAAAGCGGGCACCACCCCGGTGGTGTTCAACTGGGACTACCTCAACCAGCCCGCCCAAACCGGCGTCCCCGGCTGGAAAACCTTCATCCCGCCCGGCGTGGTCCTCGGCGGCTACTACGCCCAGGCCATCAACAAGAACGCACCCCACCCCGCTGCCGCCCGGCTGTGGGAAGAATTCCTCTACTCCCAGGCCAGAAACGGCGGCCAGAACCTGCTCCTGCAAGCCGGCGCCCGCCCCGCCGAACTCGCCGCCATGACTGCCGACGGCACCATCAACACCACCGCCGCCGCCCGGCTCCCCAAAGCTGTCGGGCCACCAGTCTTCCTCACCCCCGCCCTGGCCACCACCGCCGCCAGCTACCTCGCCGCCAACTGGGCCAGAGAAGTCTCCTGAAGCCGCAGACCGGGCCATCAGAATGGTGCCCATTGCCGCCGGTCGTCGTCGGCGCAGAGCGAGCGGAGCCTGATCTCCAGCTCACCTCCCGCAGCGGTTCCTCAGCCAAGCTCGCTCACCCTCGCCGATCGCGCGGCTGACTCGATTGCCCGGCGGATAGAGACCAGCGGCCGGTTAAACAGACAAAGGCGGACTAGCCGCCGGCCGGCCTGGCGGTGAGGCGGGCGGCCAGCGACTCGGCCTCGCCGCGGCCGGGCAGCAGGCCGCGCGCCCCGGCCGCGGTAACCGACAGGGCGGCCGCGGCAACCGAGACGCGGGCAGCATCGGCCAGGGTGGCGCCCTCGGCGAGCAACACGGCCAGCGTGCCGCAGAAGCAGTCGCCCGCGCCCGTGGCGTCCACCGCCACGACTGCCGGGGCGGCGACGTGCGTCGCCGGGCCGAGCCCGGGCACGACAAGCGCGCCGTTGCTGCCG